>JBHLOX010000174.1:0-5072 GCA_048940045.1 Promethearchaeota archaeon | reverse complement strand
AAGAGTCGAAGGTTTCTGCATTGGCTCTCGGTTTCTCAAACCAATTCTGCCAGTGTGCAGTAGGGCGAAGTTTGCCCAGATAACCAAAAACATTCCCGGAGGTATGAGAAGAAGACCGACCAAGTTATACGGTTGGGGAATGAAGTCAACCGGATACGTAAAAAAGTCGACTAGGATCTGAACATCAACACTGAATATTAAGAATGGAGCAAAAATAACATACGTGAGAATTGTTGCCAATAATATAATCCACAACCCTTGGGCGACCATCATTCTGCGAGGATATTTCTCTTTCATCTCCTCAAAGTCGACCATGTACTCACCATCAAGATGTTAGGTCAAACGGACTGCTTCAAGGTTTCGTTTTCAGTTTACAAGCACAACAACTTAATAACAATAGTTAATAATTCTAGTTCCTTCCCTAATGATGTCGTTCCCTTTGTCACTGGATGGGTTATGCAATGACGTTTGCTAAGAATCCGATAGATAGAAAACGAACATACTTCGAGGAAGATGGAGAATTGGATGACATGCATGACAACGCCAAACGTGCTGCATCCGAAATTTCCAAGACAACCTTTCTTTCAATTCCTGGAGAAACACACCTATCTGCGGCACACGAAGTTGACATGGTATTCCCACACGTTCTTGATTTACTTACTGACATGAGATGAAAACTTTGACTAGAGAAGAGAATATTGAAACTATTCGCAAAATGATCAGAGCTCTTGAGCAGAGGAGGTTCGAGGAATTCAAAGAACTATTTGCGGAAAAAGGAAAATGGATTCATCCTTTCCATTCTGGATTATTTCCTGCAGAAATATCGGGTCAGAAAGAGATTCTTAATGCTATAATGTCCGCCGCCTCCAACTTTGACGAAATCCAATTTCCAATTGAGGAAATTCTACCATTTGAAGATCCAAACAAGATTGCTGTGAAACACACTGGTAAACTCAAACTGAAGGATGGTAGCGGTTTCTATGAGAATGTATACTTGGGCATTTTCTCCTTTGATGAGCAGGGTAAAATCTCCGAGTGGATAGAGTACTACAATCCGATTACTGCTGGAAAAGCATTTGGATTAATGAACAAAATATGCTAGTCTGACCGTCCATAAATTATACACTGAAATCAAATTTAGGGTTATTACGAGGTTCATTTATTAACGAGCAGGCGTTTTGTTGTGTCAAACTAATTCGGAGAGGTAATTCTAATGGCAGAGATACCAATGAGTACACCGGACTATGGTGGACCCAGTGAAAGACCCATGGGCGTCACAATCATCGCTTTACTCCAGATGATTGGTGCAGTTATCCTGATTTTTTCAGGATACTTGGCACTTATCGCTGGAGTCGGCCTGGGTATATTTGGGTTCCTCTTTGCGATACTTGGAGGGTTTCTCCTCATCTTTGGTATTATTGGATTCATAGTCGGATGGGGTCTCTGGACCCTGAAAGGCTGGGCGTGGATGATCGCATTCATCCTGAACTTACTCAGCGTGATTTTCGCCCTCATCAGTTTCGACATTATTAGTCTGATAATCCCATTGATTATCGTAATCTACCTAAATCAGGGTGATGTCAAAGCTGCCTTTGGCAGGTGAAACTCACCTTACAAAAAGCCATCAGTATTCCGGGTCGTGTGGCCCGGAGTACCTATCTATTTTTTCCATCCGATTCTTCTTGTGATTCTCCGTAGAGTTTCTGATAGACTTTAGATATTCTCCCCTCTTGCTGAAGACGATTGATGTATTCCTTTTCTTTTTGAAGGTGTATCTTACCTAGTTCGACCTTTTTGTCAATCCACTCTTTGCCATCTAGGTTGTACCATTTCCACATCACTATTGCACCAATTAGGAAACTTATCGCAGGGATTGACGTGTATGCTAACTGTATTCCAAAGATAGTTGAGCTTGATTGCACACTCAGGGTATTGTCGAATCCAAATCCACTGATGATGAGTAAGAACAATGCATTCGCGACTGAGATTGCTGGTTTTGTGATCAATGCGTTCATTCCAGCATAAGTTGTTTCACGCCTTTTACCAGTCAATATCTCGTCGTAATCCATAACATCCGCCAGTAGGGGGGACCAAATTAAAAGACCCGGAGCTAGACCTATTCCAACCACTACAAGGCTTAGAGTTATTGCAACCATCCAGGTCCCTGATAACAGCATTAAAAACAGCCCTGTGCTAGTCAACAACAGCCCAATGATGTATACCTGCTTCAAGCCTCGTCTTTTCACCATTCTATTAGCAGCGAAACTAAAGACCAGCATGAGGACAAACATAACGAACAATGGCGTAGAAGCCATGATTCCCTGCAGGTTCAACACATACTGGACGAAATATATCAAAGAACCAGTTACAACCGTAAACGCCATTTCATGGAAGAAATTCATTGATTCAAACACTAGGAACTCCCTGTTTTTGACTGTCTGGACCATCGATTCAATGAAACCAAGTGACTCCTCAGATTTTGCGTACTCATTTTCCGTCAGAGCATAACTTGAGAAAAACAGGACCACTCCAGCGAAAATCGCCACGGCTACCATCACTGGCTTGAAGAGAGGATTGAGCTCAGTCGTCGTTTCATCGGTCAGCATGACCAATGGGATGATCATGCCTAATAGTCCACCAGCAGAACCTAGAATCACATTGTACAAACTAAGATTTGATCTGGCTTCTTGGGTGATGCACATCTCAGCAGGCAAGGCAGTTATCACTAGTCCAACCATGGTAAACATGGAATCAAATAGAAAGAGAACAAGCAATAGATTCCAGAACAACGCAATCTGTGTGCTCTCGAAGAACGGGAACCAACAGATAAGGAAAGTAATAACATAGAACGGGGCTCCATATCGTAGAACAGGTATGCGCCTACCTATGTCAGTGTCAATTCTTTCTTGAAGTATACCAAATAGGGGATCATTGATTGCATTCCAGAAGGCGAATAAAAGCCAAGCAAGAGATATCCATTCTTCACTCAGTCCCAGTTTCACATTATAAAAGAAAGTGATAGCAGAGCCTAGAGCAATGACTTCGAGAAGGTTTATGGAACCTTGCGACAAGCCGAAGGCAAGTTTTGACCGAAAGGGTAAACGCTCGTCGAAATTCATTGTAATTAATTGACCTCTGGAGTAAATCCGACTTAAATGGATATTCCAGATTCTTTTTCTTGAATGGGAAACAGCATTGGTCTAATCTTGTCAAAACGAAAGTTATTTGGGTAGCGCCACGCCATTTCAATTATTAATTCTCATGCGATGATCATAATGATCGAGTGGATAAATCTCGGTGTTCTATTATTATCAGCAATTCTGTATCTGTTCTTTTATGTCAAGAGTGCTGGCCCTGCACAACTTGAGCAGAAGATTGGAGAATCCGCATATTCTAAATGTGCTAGATATAGGACTATTGCAGCAATTTTTAGTTTTATCGCAGTAGCCGATTACATTGTCTACTACTTCTATCCTATACCAATAGGTCTACCACGCTTTTTTCCATGGGATTGGTGGATTTCGGTAGTGATTGGTACAATTATCTTGATACCAAGTATGTACCTAATGTACATTGGGACACGAGATGCAGGTGAGGAGGCTATGGTACCTAAGAAAGAACATACTCTGTATGGTGGTATCTATGAAACAATACGTCATCCTCAAGCAATAGGTGAATTCTTCCTGTGGTTTTCGATTGCCCTCTGGCTTAATTCTCCTTTCTTAGTCCTCATTTCATTTCTGTGGATTCCAATATACTACCTCATGTGTCTAGCTGAAGAAAAGGACTTGGTAATCCGATACGGACAATCATATATCGAATATCGTGACAGTGTTGGCTTTCTAATACCAAAGCGAGGGAAGAAGTAAGCTCCATACTCACGGATACCAATCAAAATTACTACCGCACTCATTGGACTACTCTTGTAGTCATAAGTTTCCAGAAAGATACAAGGTTAGGAACGGGAACCAGCAAATGATGAATGTGAGAGTCCAAAGGCCAGTTTCGATTGAAATGGTAGCCGCTCACGAAATTTACAGAAAGTTTGTTATCCACGTGCTCATCCATGCTTGCCACCTCTGCCTTCTCTCTATGGAATTATAAAACTAAAGACCAGACATATCCTTTCTTTTCCTTTGATAGCCTCTTAGTGATTTTTTTCTCTTCCTCCAAGGATCGCAATGCTTCAGGAATGCGATCTGCGCATTCAGCTGAAACCTTGGCAGATTCATCTATAATCTCAGCTGTAGTCGCCTCACCAATCTCCATCAAGATTGTGGTGATAGTTTCTTTGGGGTCCGTGATTACAATTCTCATTGCTTTGTTTAGAAATGTAATCGCAAGGGATAATTCGGGTATGATGAAACATAGCGCACCGATTGTGGACACCCATACTAAACTGGGTAGCTGAAAATGAACTACTGTTACCACTATAAAACCCAAAAATCCCCCCAGTATCAATGAAGCACCTAAGACCCTACTCAGGTAGCCAGAAATAAAGACCAAAATCCCGATTAGAATCAAACAGATAGCATAGAATGCCAAGCTAACAAACAACACCTGGATTGAGTCTGGAATTTCAGTAAACAGTAAAACCATACCAGCAACAAAGAAGAAGGTCTCTGCCCACCTTGCCTGTTGAGCACGTTTCGAGAGGTCCTTGTCAATAGAGGTCAGGACATTGTTCAAGGGAAATGCCACAATTATGTTGAACAGTGTCATGAAACATAAAGCACCAATTACACCTATGAGTAGAAACCCGTTGGTTTTGACAGTTATCATAGCTCCTAGCATTGAATCTCTAGGCACTGGGAAGATAGTGTTCAATATGAAGTAAATGAGCAAACCTAATGTCAGTTTAATAATCAGGAAGACACTTGCATTAATTGCACATCCTCGTGGTGCTAGTCCCAATTCTTGATTCATTTATCAAACCTCATCCTGCTATCCACTTCCATACTCGGTACTTATCTCATGTGGAAGCATGACATCTCATTCATCTAAATAAGCATCATTGGTTGACCAAACGGATAGGAGCAAATCACCATCCACGCGAAAAGGATGCAGTAAAA
>JBHLOX010000173.1:0-5080 GCA_048940045.1 Promethearchaeota archaeon | reverse complement strand
AATGGTGGGCCGGACGAGATTCGAACTCGCGATCCCTTGGATCCGAACCAAGAATCATACCAAGCTAGACCACCGACCCATGAGTCCAAATCAGTCCCCGGTCGTTTTGGATTTAATCATTTCGTTGAAACGTTCCCGAAGCCACTCTACAGTCCCTAGATAAATCCCATCAGCACTATGCACCTTGGACTCCGATAAAATGGCACATTGGTTTTCGAAGAGAGGACCTTGAAACTCAGACTTTGGATAGTTAATAGAGATCCCAGATAGAAGCTCATTGAAGCTTGGAAGAGTAATCAAGATACATTCAGTATCATCAGGAATCTCAAGTACTCCCATTGCTCTTCTTACGCAATTCTTGTCCAATTTTGTTTTCAAAACAACTGGTACTGTGCCTGCGTATCGTCGTCTTGACGCACGACCAATCTCAGGAACCGATGCATCTCTAAATCTGCGAATTGTGGGATGATTATGACCCACTACAATCATTTTGGCTCCCAGAATATCAGAAGCAGGCCAAGAATGACCATGCAAAAGACCGACCTGTTCACTCTTAGGACCGGTTAGTATTCCTCGTACATCAGTGACAATAACGTTCCTAGGAAGTAATGCCTTCAAATCACCATCGTGATTGCCTGGAATCACTGTTGTTTTTACTTGTTTGACGAGTGTTTCCATGAACTCTGGTATAATCTCCCAATTGTAGTAGCTATCAGTCAGAATAGTGTGTTTCACATCTCCAATAACGAAGAGATGTGATATATTGTGCTTTTTCAACAATCTCTCTATTCTTTCTAGGATGACTGGATGCTGAGGGGGAAACTTCACACCTCGACTCTCAGCCAGCTCCTCCTCATATCCGAGATGGATGTCCGATATAAGAAGGACTGACGCATCATTATATGTGATTATCATTCCTCTATCATCAAATATCGTCTTCATTGCTGTTTTCTCATCTAATATACAACATTTTAACCTCATTATATCTGAAAACAGAGTGAGCAATATGTTTCTTCCACAATCCGAACTAAACCGATTGTCAAAGGAAAATCTCACACAGAGTGATATTGAATATTTCAAAAATAAGTATGGGAAGAAGTTTGTAAAGGCACTACGGACAGTGGAAGAGGGCAAGGTAGTCAAATACAAGTTCAATCCAAGTGAATCTGTGACCTGGATTGTAGCTGGTCGAGGACGTCAGTACCTTATCATTCCTGAAATCTATTGCACATGCAGGAGCTTCTATCAAGAAGCAGTCATATCACGGGAAACCAACATGTGTTATCATCTTCTAGCACAAAGAATCGCCGAGATTCGCGAGGCATATGAAACTAAGGAAACTACCGATACCCAGCGAAGAAAGCTGTATGTTGAATGGCGCAGAACCGATTGATTACTAGCCGCCTGTGAGGATAACTTTAAAACACGGTCTAAGGTCAGGCACGCTGACTGAGCAACAAGGTCGGAATATCAAAATGAATCAGCTCAGGAATGCTCCAAGAGTAATCGCAATAGTAGTGACCATAATGGTTCTCTTCTCAAGTCTTCAGACAGGTGTCAGAGCACAAACTCCCTTGGATCCCATTGTGATACTCTATGATGCAGGACATAATAACCAATACGATGCTTTTAACCTAGAAGACGGCATGAATCTCATGCTTGATGCAGTGAATACATCAACAAAGTATGTTGTATATGTCACCACCGAGGACCTGACCGACACAACTCTCAATGATGTTGACATTCTCATTATTGCAGGTCCAGCAGCCAGCTATCCGTTCGCAGATGAGGAAATTGATGGAATTTCAGAGATGCTTGCCAATGGAAGCTCACTATTCCTGTCTGGTGACCCCACTATAGACCAGAACGTAACATACTGGGCTGAATTGACAATGCAAGGCATAGGGGATAATTACGCAATCAATGATCTTTTAGACAGCATCAATGTAACCGGTGTCCGGTTCAGTGTGAATGACACAGGAGTAGGGCCGCTCTGGGGAGATACAATGTTCGACTATGATCACTCAGTTTTCAATGAAACTTACCCCTATGTACAACGACTAGACTCATCGACCTGGAAATCAAGTCATCCCATTTTCAGAAACATCAATGACCTCTATGTCATGACTTCCACCCTAAAGCCAGTTGACCTTTCCAGCGCAATCGCCACAGGCTATGAGTCTTCCTTTGCACAGTTTAGAAGCGACCCCATCTCATGGGGAAACTACTCTTTTCCAAACATGACTATTGCAGATTTTGAGCAAGCACCATTTTCCTACTCTGCTATTAATGGAACTTTTCCGCCTTGGATGTCAGCATTTGAGTATGACAATAGCAGAATAGTTGTGATGGGTTCTACACTCATGTTCACCGACCTACAACTACCTAATCCAGATACGGATCTGAAATGGTTCTCCTCGGGTGATAACTCAAGGCTATTCATGAACATATTGAACTGGCTATCCCTAGACTTTATTGAAGCACCAAGTGCGATAGTTCCAATGTTTGCCATTTCATCAGTAATTATGGTTGTAGGAGTGGTATTTTACATATTCAAGAAGTTGAGGTAAAAGCCCATTCAGGTCGTTCCAAGCCTTGCCTTATCAGCAAATCGTCCACTACAGAAACAAGGTCCTCCAATCCTTGTTTTTTCTGAGCAGACATGAGAATCACAATGGGCTCCTTGGACGGTGACACTTCCCAAAGTTTGGATTTCAAAAAATCAACTTCTCTTAGAAGTGCACGCTTCTTGACTTTGTCCATTTTGTTTGCTACCACTACCACATTGGGAGAAATCTCTGACAGGAAGCCATAGAATTCGACATCAATTGGTATTTCTCCTCGAGATGACCATCTTTCATACAACTCTTTGAAGAGGGAGATATCAATAATCAAAACTGCTAGGATTAAGTTGTCTTTCCATGATTCCAACTTCTGAACAACATTTGTCTTTGTTTCCTCTATTGTGGTCTTACTTTGCCCTGCCATATAGCCGAATCCGGGAATGTCCACAATTGTGACTGGACCAAAATCAATCATCAACTCCCAACGAGTGCTACCAGGTTTCTTGCCAATTCGGACTTTCTTACCAGTGAGTGCACGAATTGTACTGCTCTTGCCAACATTACTTCTACCCGCAAATACAATCATGGGTTTTTTGGGTTCACCAGTAGGGTCGTGTTCTCTCATACTGCAGCTCTCCTTTTGCTATAGCCCTAAGAATCTCAAGTCTGTCTTTCAACCCCGGTTTAAGAATCCTCGATGCAGTAGTTGCCCCAATTCCTCTTCCAGCCAACACCAATAAAGCAATCTTCCCGTATCGTGAAACCAGTTCTGCAGTAAGGGATGCTGCTTTGTGCTCCTTTTCTTCACTTCTTGTGAGTTTTTCGCCACGTACGCGTTTCGCTATTATCTTTGGAAGATCTTTGGAAGTTGGCTGTACTGCAGCAATCATCTTTGATTCGCAAATTGGACATCTTATCTCATCGTCAAGCGTAGTCAGGGTCCTGACGGAGTTCCAGTGGTCTGAAGCCATACATACCAATCTGAACTTCTTAGAAAGTAATCGTTCCTCCATCATTCGAAGCACCTCATCTTCATCGGTTATCTCACCCATGACTTCGAATCTAGTCTTCTCCTCAATAATCAGTCGTGCAAGATGAGAGGGGTTGTCAACGGTCACGACGTGAACTTTTAGTGCTCCTTTGGAGTATCTATCAAATACATCCATCACTCTTTTCTCATCCATTTTATCAACTAAGACCTCTCTCATTGTTTCCATGAAGACTGGAGACTCTTCTAGCGACTTGATGAGATACTTCACTGGTACCTCCTTGTGTTTTGCATCTCTCTTTACGACATCCATTCTTCTGGCAACATGAATGAAACGCGAAGCAAAATTCTGCGTATGCTTCATTGCTAATCGAAGAATGACTGATACCTGTTCCCCGGAATACTCATGAAGAACATCTATGACCCAAGATGGATCAATTTTCTTGCCAGCCGTGAAAAGAATACGGTACGGATCTCTCTCTACTGCCACCTCTACACCAAAACGTGTTGTCAGAAGTGCCGCAATCACAATGCCTAGGGTTTCATTAGCCTTAGTTCCCAATGGAGCGTGCAGTACCAGTCCTTGTTCAAAGCTCTCAATTACAAAGAGGTCTTCTATAGGAAGATGCTCTAGGACATCTTTACTACTTTTCAGAACATCCAGTATATATCCATGCGAATCACGAGGTATTCCGTACTCGCTTGACAACCATTTACCAACGCTTTTTGCATCTCTCTCCATAATAGAGGTCCAAACTTTAGCTACTTCAGAGGCGACTTCAAATGGAACTGGAATCATCTCTCCCACCCATCGAGGAGCCTCGGTGTCTGTTCCCCCAGCTGGTATACACAAAACCTCACCTGTTTCATCATCTACACTAACCACATTCCAAGGTCGTCCTCGTATTACAAATACTGAGCCCGCCTCAACGTTGGATAAGACAAAGTCCTCATCAAGCACCCCGATTGACGTACGTGATGTCATGTCCACTGCATTAACCTGCCGTACATCAGGAATTGTGCTCAAATGGTCATAGTAGAATACTCTGGTTCTAGATGCTCTCTTCACACTTGATCCATCAAGTTCTACAATCCTTTTTTCATGCATGAACTCTAGTAACGTGTCTAACTCCCCTATCGTAACCTGTGAAAAGGGATGTGCTGAAGTAATGAGCTTCATTAACCCATCCTTCTCAACTTCGTCAACATCAAGAAGCACACCTGCAATCTGATGGCAGAGCACATCCCATGACTTCTTGGGAATTTTGGCATCCTCTACCTTGTTCTGCCGAGCGCGTCTTAGAATCACTCCTGACTCGATGATATCATCCAGATTGGCAGTTGCTATGATCACCCCCTTTGAAGGTCTCCCAACCCCATGACCTGACCTCCCAACCCTTTGGACCAGTCTAGACACCTCCCTTGGTGAGGAATATTGCACCACCAAGTCAGCCAAACCAATGTCTATTCCAAGCTCTAAACTGGAAGTTGCAATTATGGCCTTTGAAGCTCCAGTCTTGAGTCTGTC
>JBHLOX010000172.1:0-5106 GCA_048940045.1 Promethearchaeota archaeon | reverse complement strand
CATCCGGAGTATCTCGCTTATCGTGAGCAATTTGAACGAACAACAATGATGAGGAACATCAGAGCTGAGGATTTCGAACTTTTCAAGACAATCGACAGTCTACTTAAGCGTGGCATCAAGGAGGAATCAATCAAGACCTTACCTCTACCAGTCTTGACAGCTTTTTCCTATGCCCCCATCATCACCCTTCTAAATTATCATCATGCTGGGATCGTCAAGATGGATGAGAATCATATTGAGCAGGCATGTGAGATTGCTTGGAATGCAATTCGTTCATAGTTATGGGACGTGAGATCTTTGGATCTTCCGATTTTCCTTTGTGAGAACTAGAACTCAGTATCCTGCTAAAATTTGAGCCATAATCCGATTCTCTGCCTTTCGAAGGTGCTCTATCGTTGCTGCTTTGCTGATTCCAAGTACCTGCGATAGGTCTTCACTGCTAGTCTTTCGGGGGTACTCATAGTAACCCATTTTCTTGGCTAGAATGAGTATCTCTTTCTGCCTTGTAGTTAGACAGGACAGGACCCCATGTGCACCATAGGTTGCCTTGTGAAAGCTTGTACTTTCAATATCGCCTATCAGCTTGATTGCTGAGAGTAGTTTCTTCATGTTCTCCTGATCGGCTATGGCGCTATAGACACGCTTCTCTTCTGTGGCTCTTAATGGGGTGTCCCAGATAACATCGATATCGAGCTTCTTGACGATGGCGTCCAGCTCACTATATGGCTTTAGCCTCATTAGACAAGTATAGCTATCATTCGTGGTTTCCAAAACAGTTAGAATCTCAGCTTCAGAAGGAATTTCAGCATCTTCTAAGGAGTATCCCTTCTTCATTTTAAATTCTGTGAGCATCAAGGCATCCCCCCTCTTGAAATCGAATCTGAAGAGTTCCAATCCCTCGATTGATTCAATCTTATCGAAGATATGCCTCTGAGCCTTTCTGAATTGAGGGTTTGTCTTGAGCTCGATAGTGACTTTTCGCATATCATAAATGAAAGAAGTAACCGTATAAATCAACCCTATATGTAAGGCAGCAATTCTAGAAGTGTACCTGCCTAATGTATGATAGTCGTCGAATACAAACGGGTGATAATGACGAAACTCAACAATAAGAAGGACAGAATTGCGAAACGTGCCTCATATCGGTTTTATTTCAAGAACAAGGACATGGACTTCTATCTGATGGCTGCAACCATAAACATCTCACATGGCGGCGCGTCCATTGGTGAAATAATGTATGCCGCGAATCGAATCAAGGAAAACAATCCGGAGAGCTGGGCGAAGGAATGGCTATCGCTGGCAAAGACATGCGAGGAACGTGCAGATAAAGCAATTGAGAGAGGAAACGTTAGGACTGCTGTCAAGCAGTTCCTCCATGCATATACATACTATAGGATAGGGATAATTGGAATCTCAACATCGAGTGAACTGAGAGATGAAACATATCATAGGTTCGTGTCTTGTTTTCAGAGGGGAATTGCCCATCTTGATACTCACATTGAGCCAATTCAGGTTTCTTGGAAAAGAGGGGTTGATGAACTACTCATGCCAGGATACTTTATGTCTCCAGATGACAGTGGAGAGAAACGGCCAACCATCATTATCCTTAATGGAGGAGAGATGTATCCAGAGGATCAGTACTTCTGGGGAGGTGCCTCGGCACTAGAGAGAGGGTTCAATGTCATAACCCTTGCTTATGAGGGATCAAGGGCACCACCAGTATTGTATCCAGATTTGCCTGCATTGGACCCAGCTGAGGAGATGGTAGCACCAGGATTTCATAGATTCATAGTTGATTATGCATTAAGTCGACCAGAAACAGACTCTGAACATCTAGCGGCAATCGGGTTCAGCTCTGGTGCATACCAGGTCATGCATCAAGCATCTTTTGATGATCGTATCAAGGCACTAGTGCTAGCTGCGCCCCTATATGACATCAATGCATTGTTAACTGAGGAGATTCCAAACGCATTACAGAATGCCCCTGAGTTCATCTTCAAAGCACTCACAGGACTCGCATCAAGAGTTAATCCCTTCACAAGAGTGTCTCTCGAACATGCAGTGGATGCATCACGTGTCAGTTCAATGATAGAGCTCATGGAATTGTCAAAGAGAATCCCGCCCGTAGATCCTAGGTCGATTTCATGTCCTGTCCTTTGTTTAGTAGGAGATGGAGACTCCGAGGAACAATTACGACAGTGTCATGATTTCTATGAGCGAGTATCTAGTACAATCAAAGAGCTGAGGATCTATACACAAAGCGATGGTGCCAGCATGCACTGTCAAATAGACAATCTCAGCCTGCTAGAGCAAAATGCCTTTGACTGGCTATATAGTGTGTTTCAAAGAGAACCTGAATCTTAAATCATCATGACTCGCGAGTTCTTCGGACCTGACTGTCTGCAGTACAGGTAAGAGAGGCAGACATAATCTGAAAAGAGAGGATTCACGCTCCTCTCTTTTCTGTGTTTGATCACTCAGATTTCAGGGCGGCTCAGTAGTATAGCTATACCAGAAGTACGGGTCAGTCCACATGTACGCATGATACAACACAAAGGTCCCGATGAAATGTGTTGGAGAAAGAACCCAACCAGACCTGAACACCGGACCAGGAGGACCAGACTCTCCGGGAGTCAAGGACCGTTCGCCCCATTCCCCATCGAACTTTAACCACCCTTGGTTGACCAGGAGTTCCATAGAGTACTGAGTCATATCCTGTCTATTGTAAGAGCCAAGAGGTGTGAACCGACTCGCATGGCCTCCAAGGCCCACGTACACCACTGGATGATTAGTAGACTCTTTCGACAGGTCCCCGTAACTCCATCCACTCGTCTTAATGTGGTTGTGCCAAGAATAGCCTGCAACTATTGGTACTAACGTGTCAACGTCCTGAGACCCTTGTGGTGGCAGTATCAGCTGGATCATTTCCCAGTCACCCTCGTGCTGATTGAGCCAGAGGTCATAGAGATAGAAGAACCAGTATTGTATAACGATATGGTCTTTGTAACTCGTGAACACATGTGCGTAAAAATTGAGACCGTAAGTCGACGAGTCCTGAGCATGGTATAATATGTCAAGGTCCAAGTAGGTATTGGTCCCAGCATAGGCCTCTAATTCTGCAGGTGTTGGGTCAAGGTCCTGAGGAATGCCTAAGAAGTTCCTAAGAATAGCGTGGTCCAGGAAGTCTCGAATGTCGCGCGGATACCATGTTTCTAATACATCGATGTAGAGCTGAGGAGAGAACTTTTCAGCCAGAGCCATCTGTTCTTGGTACGACAGCTCGTAGTCGTGGTATATGTAATACCTGATATAGGCATCATCTGTGTCGCTGCTTGTACTCCCATCGTCACTCCCACTTGAGTGTGCCCATTTTTGATAGTCTCCAGGCTGATACTCTGCAGCCTCTCTAAGATTGAAAGACGCTGTAGACGCCTTGCCAAACCCAGCTAGGTCTAACTGGTCATCGAACTCAAGGTCCACATCCCATGCTTCCACTTTCACATTCACTGTGGGTTTGTCATCAGGAACATTGGACACGAACAATGGAGCATCGCTTGAGCTATAGGATGAGACATCGTAAGCAACAGGCACCTCACTGTTCATCCAGTTTCCTGTCGACCATTGGTCATCAGCATAAACTCTGAAGAACGGTTCAGCGTTTCTGTTTTCTTCGAGGGCTGGATATTGGATTGTTAGGGACTCGTATTTGACCTCGACACCCCACCAGTGGACAACGAGGTAGGGGACCCTTATGGTCTTGGACTTCATGACGAGTTCGAAATCTATTGGGTCTTCAACCACAAATCTGTAGATCTTCACCTTCACCAAGAGGTCATGCAGGGGGTCGATGTCTACACCATCAATATAACCGTCATTGTCACTATCGCTGTCAATTGCATTAATGAGTCCATCACCGTCAGAATCGATGTTCCAGTCCTTCTCGATTGGAGCGTATCTGTTATCTACGAGTGGTCCATCATTGAGACCGTCTGAGTCAGAATCCGCATTGTTTTTGTTCGACCCATAGAAGTCCTCAATCACGTCTGACAGACTGTCACCGTCAGCATCTGGTACTGTCACTATGAGATTATTGTTCTCTTCATCCGCCTCAGCAAGTCGATGTTGGTGATCGAGCTCTATTATGAGGTTATGGGATCCCATCGGTTCATCAGGGAGTGTGACATTGAAGTCAATACTCGAGTGTGCTTGGATTCCCGCGGCGTGATAATGCGCGAAGGCATAAGTCAGGTCCAAGTCCCGCACCTGGAATGTGAAGTCGCTTGCGCCCAGATCACCGGTGTTCTCAACAGTCATACTCAGTATGACCCTCTCTCCGTCAGTCGAAAAGGATACATTTTCAGGAGCGACTGTCAGGTCAGGTGGTCTTGGGGTTTCTGCGATTACAACCACTGTGTCAGTGTCCTTGCCCCCATCGTTATCTGTGACAGTGAGGGTCACATAGTAGGTCCCTGGTTGACTAAAGACATGGTTTGTGGTCTCACCAGGAGCAGTCTGACCATCCATGAAGTCCCAGATATACGAGATGATCGTGCCATCTGGGTCAGTAGAACCAGAGGCGTCAAAGTCCACATTGAAGCCCGCTAACACTGATTGGTCCGTGCCAGCCTCTGCGACAGGCAGCTGGTTGAGAACCCTGACAGTCACAGTGTTTGAGTCGGACTCGCCATCATCATCTGTCACGGTGAGTGTGACATCATACTCCCCCGTCTGGCTGTATGTGTGCGTTGGCTCTGCTACGACAGCAAAGCTCCCATCGCCAAATGACCACCCATATCCTACGACTGTCCCATCATTGTCGTACGATTTGGTGCCAAAGAAGTGTACCACGAGATTCCTGTAGGCATCACTCTGCAGACCTATCCGTGCCACTGGCGGCGCGTTGAGTGGGTTGGTCCCAGCCTGCACCTCATCATAGTCAGAAACTCCATCTCGATCCGTGTCAGGATCACGGGGATTCGTTCCATAGGTATTAACCTCCTCATCGTCACTCAGACCATCGTTATCAGTATCACTTGAGAGGGGATTAGTATGATAGATTAGAACTTCTTCCCAGTCTGTGAGATTATCAAAGTCAGTGTCTGGAAG
>JBHLOX010000037.1:0-20825 GCA_048940045.1 Promethearchaeota archaeon | reverse complement strand
ATAGCCTTTAGGTTCTTATGAACCTCTTTTGCCTTGCCAGAATTGGTGTTAACTGCAAGGAAGACCTTGATAGGCATTTCTAGTGTTCTCCTTTGACAATATTCTCTATATTATGATAATTGTTATTGATGATGTACTTTAATTTATTCTGTCAGATATCGAAAGAAAATTAACTGACTTCATCGCTATCCAGCCATTTTCTTAGCACAAGAGCTACCTTTTCAGACATCCCGTCGACCTGAGCGAGCTGTTCCACTGTAGCCTCCTTCACTTTGTCAAAACTTCCGAATTCTAGGAGCAAAGCCGCCCTCCGTTTTGGACCTATTCCGGGAGCATCCTCTAGAATTGATCCGGTGAATCGCTTCTCTCGCAGCTTGTGATGATATCTTTGTGCAAACCGATGAGCTTCATCCCGGATTCGTTGTATCAAGTGAAGTCCTTCAGAATCAAGGTCGAGTTGAATCCCATCAGAGTTATCGCGTGTGTACAGAGTCTCTTCTCTCTTAGCAACTGCAACCACAGGAACATAGTCAAGACCAAGTTCTTCCAATGCTTCAAGCGCTACGTTGAGCTGTCCCTTTCCTCCATCGACTAGAATCAAATCCGGTAGAACATCGCGGCGTTCGAGAACACCAAAGTATCGTCTGTATACAACCTCACGCATCATTGCGTAGTCGTCAGGGGTTTCTTTGATTCTTATCTTGAACATCCTGTATCTCTTGTTGTATGGCTGTCCATTCTTGAACACTACACAAGAGCCTGTTGGATCAGTACCCTGGATATTCGCTATGTCAAATCCCTCGATTCTCATTGGTGCCTGAGCGAGTCCAAGTGCCTCCTTCAACTGCTTGACTCCTTCATCGACAATCTCGTCTTGGCTCTCTCCGAGAATCAACATCTTTCTGAGTGCTCTGTGTGCATTCTTGTTAGCCATCTCAACTAGTTCGGCTGTTCTTTCATCATCAGGAGTCATTATCAGGACTGGGTGTCCGTTTATGTCACTGAGCCAAGAACTCAGCTGCGCCATCTCAGAAATAACACAAGGGATGACTATCTGGTCAGGTAAACGTGGAAGGGTAAAATAGAATTGTTCAATGAAAGCTGTGAGCACCTCAGTGTCAGGAGTATCCAAGTCGATTTCGAAATAGAAATTGTCCATGCCAATCAACCTGCCATTACGGACTATCAGCATGTCAATTAGTGCTGCCTGCTCTGTTCTCGATATGCCCAAAATATCACTGTGTGAGCCCTCATAACGAACCACCTTCTGCCGACTCAGTAAAATCTCCAGGTCAGTGAGACGGTCTCTGAGTTCAGCAGCTTTCTCGAACTGCTCTTCACTAGCAGCCGCCTCCATCTGAGCTTTCAGAGACCTCCGAAGGTCATCGGGTCGACCCTCAAGGTAATAGCTCATTTGCTCAACAAGAGATCTGTATTCATCTTCAGAGATGTGGTCCTCACAGGGACCTGCGCATCTGTCCAGATGATAGTCCATGCATGCACGTTTCACCTTCTCAGGATCTTTGCACATGGCAACAGGTATCGATTTTCTGATAGTGTCTAGGAACCGTTCAATACGTTTTGTGCTCCCATAGGGTCCATAATATGTTGCACCATCCTTCTCTGCATCTCGAGTAATCTCAAAAACCGGATATCTCATCGAGAGATCCACTCGCACCCAGGCATGTCGTCTATCATCTTTCAACGCAATATTGTAACGAGGTTGATGTTTCTTAATCAGTGTCTGTTCCAGAACAAGTGCCTCTCTGTCCGTATTTGTGAGTATGGTTTCGAGGTCTCTAGCATGGAACATCATCTCCCCTATTCTTCTATAATGCCCTGATTTCCTCAGGTAGGAACTAACTCTTCTCCTGAGGTCCTTTGCTTTGCCAATGTAAAGGATCTTACCCTTCTCATCCTTCCAGAGATAGACACCTGGAGTGTCAGGCAAATCTTGGACAAGAGCTTTGAGATCCGACATCTAATTCCTTCCATCAGACTGTATACACTAGTCTTGATAAGACTACCATAAATCAGTGATTCGGAAGGTGCCATCTAGATATTTGTGATACCTTATGTTCGGTCCCTCATACTTGGCATGATGTTGGCCATTGCTGAACGCCATCGAACAATCGCATCGCACTCTGAGCTCCTTGAACATCCATAGTATGTATACTCAGGACAAGCGACACAAGGGGAGGTTTCGATTGGGTATTCTGATTCAACAGATCTCTCTATCCTTCTCAGCTCTGCGACTCTCTTCTGAATTGACTCGTATTGCTGTCGCAGGTTCCGGTCACAGATTGTGTAAGCCTCATCAATTCGTCCTAGATCTACTAGAGTCAATGCAAGTGCCTCCCAGAAGGGAGTGGGCATGGGATTAATTGAAACAGCTTTCCGAAATGCTTCTTCAGCATCCCTAAGTTTGCCCACTGATCGCAGATATTTCCCTAACGCAAACCATGCGAGTGCATCTCTTGGAAAAGTAGCTATTCTCCTTCTGAGGTCTGCTTCGTATATCGCACTTGATGTCTTTGTTGTTGATGCCGTTGTTGGCGTTGAGTCAGTCGACTCGTTTCTAAGTGTCATGTGTGTGCAAGTCCTCCCGGCGGACAGTGCGAACCGGTTGTCAAGTATGGACAACCAGTACAAAACTAGCGCCAGTCATTAATATACCATATGCTGATGATATCCCCTTTATTGAAATGGCCCCAGAGTGCATTTCTCGCCCTCCTTTTGTTGGTTTCCTCGAGGTCAAAAAAATGTATTCTCCATATTCTGTGAGGTATATCGAAATATCGAAAACCGAAACGCGCGGTTTTTGGTGTCTGACTTTTTTTGGTGCATATTGCCTAATTCACATAAGGGAATATGAAGTGTGTATTGCCATGAGCGAAGTACCTTTTGACTGTCAAAGGGCCTGGGATTACATTGATGAAATCTACAAAGACAAAGACAACCCCAGGCTAGATGAATACATCAAGGCCACAGGTCTCAAGGAGTTTGGTCCACCTATCGAGGATGAGATGTCTCGACTTTTCAAGATACTACTGAACCTAGTGAGACCAAAGAGGGTCTTGGAAATTGGGATGAGTATCGGTTTCTCAACAACATCTCTTGCACGTGCGGCAAAGAGGTATGGTGGTACTGTGACTACAATCGAGATTGACGAGTCCATTGTTGAGGTTGCTCGGAAGGCATTCGAGCGAGAAGGTGTTTCGGATAACATTGAGATCATATTGGGTGATGCAATCAGAATCCTCCAAGAGATGGAGTCTGAGTCCTTCGATGTTGTCTTTCAGGACTCAACAAAGCGAGGTTATCCTGTTATGCTCGAAGACAGTATCAGGGTTCTGAGGAAGGGAGGACTCCTTCTTGTCGATGACACACTCTGGCCACCCATTAAACCTCCTGAGGAGTGGAATGAGTCATACAAAGCAATTGACAAGTTCAACAGGGAGCTTGTGAAGCTCAATGTCGAAAGTACAATCCTACCAATTGGTGAAGGTTGCACAATTGCTGTGAAATTATGATTAGTTTAGGGGACCATATCGTACGGTGGGACCAAACAGTGCTGCCCTCAGATGATTACCTGTATATGAGTTCCACACTTCACTGAGCTCCTCGGGTGTTCCCTCAGCTACAACCTCCCCACCTGCATCTCCCCCCTCTGGTCCGAGGTCAATAACCCAGTCTGCAGTCTTAATCACCTCAAGGTTGTGCTCCACCACTATAGCTGTGTTCCCGGCATCCACAAGTCGGTTGATAACTCGTAGTAGCACATGTACATCGGAGGCTGAGAGTCCTGTCGTTGGTTCATCAAGGAGATACAGTGTTTTTCCGGTCGCCTTTCGTGAGAGCTCCGATGCCAGCTTCATTCTCTGAGCTTCTCCACCGCTAAGCTGAGTTGCAGGTTGACCAAGTTGTAGATAGCCAAGTCCAACATCGACCAGAGTTTGTAACTTGTCAGCAATCTTCGGGATGTCTGCAAAGAACTCCAGGGCTTCGTCAATTGTCAGTGAAAGGACGTCGGTTATGTTCTTGCCCTTGTAGGTCACCTCAAGGGTCTCTCGATCAAATCGATTCCCCTTACAGACATCACAAGTTATGAAGACATCAGACATAAAGTGCATCTCGACTTGTATGAGACCACTCCCTTTACACTTCTCACATCGACCCTCCCGTGTATTGAAGCTGAATCGACCTGGACTGAAACCGCGTGCCTTTGCTTCCGGCATCTTTGCGAAGAGCTCACGAATCTCACCGAAGGTCTTAGTGTAGGTCGCAGGGTTGCTGCGTGGTGTCCTGCCAATCGGGGACTGGTCAACAAGCACCAGCCTGTCAAGGTTCTCAATTCCATCGATGGAATCATAGGGACCTGGACGTGTGCTAGCATTGTTCATCTGGCGAGCAAGTGCTTTGTAGAGTGTATCATAGGTCAAGGAACTCTTCCCGGCCCCAGACACACCTGAAACACAGATCATCTTGTTGAGTGGGAACTCAACAGTGATTCCTTTCAGATTGTTCGTTCGAGCGTTATGAACCACAATTCCGTGACCATTGCCAGTCCTTCTCTCTTCCGGCACTGGTATCTGTTTCTCACCAGCTAAGTATTGAGCAGTCAGTGACTTCGGGTCGCTCAGAACCTCGGAAGGTGACCCCGTTGCCACGACCTCTCCACCATGTCTGCCTGCCAATGGACCAAGGTCAATGATGTGGTCTGCGGCGGCAATCGTATCTCGGTCATGCTCAATCACTACAACCGTGTTGCCGAGAGACCTAAGATGATAGAAGGTCTCAATCAGTCGGTTGATGTCTCGGGGGTGGAGACCTATGGAGGGTTCGTCTAGGCAATAGAGGACTCCAGTGAGGGCAGAGCCTATCTGTGTTGCAAGTCTGATGCGTTGTGATTCTCCTCCTGAGAGCGTCATGGATGATCTGTCAAGATTCAGATATTCTAGACCGACTGCCACAAGGAACTTGAGTCGTGCTCGAATCTCCTTCAAGACTAGCTCTGCGATTTTTTCCTCACGTTCTGTAAGTTCAATGTTCTCGAAGAACTTTGAGGCTTCCTCAATGGTCATTGATGTGAGCTCATCAATGGGTTTGCCACTCACCGTAACAGCGAGGCTCTCAGGTTTGAGTTTCCGACCACCACAAGACTCACAAGATGTCTTACGAGAGAACTCATTTGCAATTCTTCTTGCCCACCATTGGTACCATTGTTTGTCACTGCTTTTACTAGATTCAAAGAGTCTTTCCAACCAAGGAACAAGACCAATCCATTTCCGTTCAACTTCCCAGTATGACTCTTCACCTTCCATCACATAGGAGAGCATGACATTTGGTTTTCCCCACACGAGGACGTCAACCTGCGCTTTAGTGAGGTCCTTATACTGAGTGTCTAGTGTGAAGTCCTTTGCTTCACCGAGTGTCTGAAGTCGTTTCAGAAACCATGGACGTTCCTTCCCATTTACTCTTCGACTGATGTCGCGCACAGTCATGTTCTTGTCAGGGATAATAAGGTCAGAATCAATAGACATTGTGACTCCAAGACCATTACATGTCGGACATGCTCCGTCAGGTCTGTTATATGAGAAAGCCTTTGGGCCAAGCTTTTCGTATTGAATTCCACACTTTGGACACATGAGCTGTTCAGCGAATAAAAGATCGGGCTGATCCTCTCGAGCAATAATGGCTGCTCCTTCGCCGGTTTCAAGAGCGGTTTCGAGTGAACCAATCAGACGCTCACGGACTTTCTGGCTCAACTCTAGTCTATCCACAACAACTTCAACATCGTGCTTCTTTCGAGCGTCCAGTTCGACATCTCCAATGTCCAAGATTTCCCCGTCAGCTCGGACCCTAGCAAATCCGTTCTTGAAGAGACCGTCAAGCTCCTCTTGGTGGTTGCCTGTTTCACCCCGCACGATAGGTGCAAGTATGTGAATCCTCTGTCCTCCGTTCTCATCTAGAAGTAGGCGTGCCGCAGACTCGGCCGTGAGCTGTTCCATTGGTCTACCGCATTCTACACAGTGTGGAATTCCGATGTTCGCATAGAGAAGTCGTAGGTAATCATGAATCTCAGTGCTTGTTCCAACAGTGCTTCGTGGATTCTTTGTCCGCCCCTTCTGCTCGATGGATATTGCGGGAGGTAGTCCTGTGATTTTGTCTACCTTAGGTTTGTCAAGTCTACCTAGGAACCTCCGGGCATAGGATGAAAGGGACTCTACATATCGACGTTGACCTTCTGCAAAGATTGTATCGAACACGAGTGTACTTTTTCCAGAACCACTCGGACCTGTGACAACAACCAGGCGGTCTCGGGGTATGTCGACATCAATCTTCTTGAGGTTGTGTTCCTCCGCCTTGCGCACCTGAATAAAGCCCGTCACTTCTTCGAACCTCCTGCTGCGCTCGCTTCAGACTCAAGCAGTTCTTTCATGTATTGACCTGTGTAGGATTTTTTGCAGGCGACTACTTCCTCGGGTGTACCTTCGACGACAATGTACCCCCCATCATCTCCGCCTTCAGGACCCAAATCAATCACGTGATCTGCAGTCTTGATAACATCCAGCTGATGTTCGATGACCATGACTGTATTCCCGAGGTCAACCATACGATGTAGGACCTCAAGCAGTTTCTTGATGTCTGCGAAGTGAAGACCAGTAGTAGGCTCATCAAGTAAAATCAGAGTCTGTCCGGTTGCCGGACGAGAGAGGAACTTACTCAGCTTGATTCTCTGTCCTTCCCCACCGCTGAGAGTTGTAGCTGGTTGTCCGAGTTTCACATAGCCCATTCCAACCTGACACAGAGTTTCGAGTCGACGATAAATTCGTGGGATTCCTTCGAAGAACTTGTGTGCTTCATCTATTCGCATATCAAGGATATCAGCGATGTTTTTGCCCTTGAATCGCACTTGCAGGGTTTCTCTGTTGTATCGTCGACCTTTGCACTCACTGCAGGTGACCTGAACAGGTGGGAGGAACTGCATCTCGATGACCTCCACTCCTGCTCCCTTACAGGTTTCACAACGACCACCCTTCACATTGAAGCTGAAACGACCAGGTTTGTACCCTCGTATCTTTGACTCGGGCAAGCTCGCAAACATCTCTCTTAGGGGAGTCCAGAGACCCACATATGTGGCGGGATTACTTCGAGGTGTTCTACCAATAGGGCTCTGGTCAATAACAATGACTTTGTCAAGCTCATCTATACCCACTATCTCATCATGTGCACCAGGTTTGGCTTCTGCACGATGAAACCTACGGGCAAGCTCTCTCTGGAGGGTTTCAACAACAAATGACGACTTCCCGGATCCACTGACTCCTGTTACTGCTATGAATAATCCAAGTGGAATCTTCACATTGAGATTCTTCAAGTTGTTATGCTTGCAACCCCGAACTTCAATGAACCGTCCATTTGAGCGTCTTCGCTCTTTTGGAACGGGAATTTCAACCTCGCCACGGAGATACTTTGCAGTGAGTGATTTTCCTGACTTGAGGATCTTGTCAAGTGCTCCAGCTACAACCACCTCACCACCCTCTGCTCCTGCACCAGGCCCGAGATCTATCACATAATCTGCATTCCGAATAGTTTCCTCGTCATGCTCTACGACAAGAACAGTATTCCCGAGATCTCTCAGGTTCATCAATGACTTCAGCAGTCGTATGTTGTCTCGTGCATGCAGACCAATACTCGGCTCATCACACACATAGGTAACACCTACGAGGTTCGAGCCAATCTGACTCGCAAGACGAATACGCTGGCTTTCTCCTCCTGCGAGGGATGGTGCCGGTCGTTCCAGTGTCAAGTACTCCAGACCCACATCCTGCAAGAAACCAATCCTTCCGAGAATCTCTTTGATGATGGGATTGGAGACTGGTCTGAGTGACTTCTTCACCTTGACTCCTTCGATGAACCCACGGAGGTCCTTAATTGACATGCCACCTAAGCTTGAGATGGAGTGGTTTCCTAGGGTGATAGCCTGTGACTCAGGTCGTAGACGGTGTCCATTGCATACAGGGCATGGCTGAGCCGACATAAGCCGCTCAATCTCTCTACGCCTCCATTCAGACTTAGTCCTTTTGTATGTCCTCTGTGCTCGAGGAATGA
The DNA here is from genome assembly GCA_048940045.1 of Promethearchaeota archaeon. Taxonomy (GTDB): domain Archaea; phylum Asgardarchaeota; class Thorarchaeia; order Thorarchaeales; family Thorarchaeaceae; genus SMTZ1-45. The sequence continues at coordinate 12,713 of JBHLOX010000037.1, read as the reverse complement.
ATCCTTCGAACTTTCTCTTATAGTGACCTGCATACTTTACCTCGTATTCTTCGTTCCCACCCTCCCAGGTAACATCATACTTCTCAGTGGTTCCATAAAGGACAACCTGTTTCTGTTCCTCGGTGAAGTCTTTCCATGGCATGTCAAGTGTAAAACCATACTTCTCTGCAACCTGATGGAACAATTTTCTGCGAAGGACCCAATTGTCAGGTATCATTGCTCCCTCATTTAGGGACAAGTTCGGATCTTTGATGAACAGGTCAGGATCAAACTCACGGACGACACCGAGACCGGTGCAGTTTGTGCATGCACCCTGAGGAGTGTTCCAAGAGAAGATACGTGGTTCCATCTCTGGAAGGCTAATGCCGCAATCTGCACAAGCGAACTGCTCTGATAGAGTAAGTGGTCCATCCTCCTTCTCGATTGTGACAACACCCTCTGCCATATTGAGAGCTGTTTCAATAGCTTCTGAGATTCGAGCACGATCAGACTCCCTTACTCGGAGTCTGTCAACCACAACCTCAATAGTGTGCTCGAAGTAGCGGTCAAGTGACATCCCCTCTTCAAGCTCCATCAGCTCGCCATCGACCCTCGCCCGAATGAAACCCTTCTTAATGAGGTCTCTGAACTCTCGTCTATACTCTCCCTTTCGACCCCGCACTATGGGGGCTAGAATCATGATACGTGTGCCTTCCTCTATCTGAAGGACACGGTCGACCATCTGCTGTGAGGTCTGGGGTTCTATTTCCTTTCCACACTGTGGACAGTGAGGGACTCCCACTCTTGCATAGAGCAGTCTCAGATAGTCATAGATCTCTGTGATAGTTCCGACCGTACTCCGGGGGTTCCTGCTCACACTCTTCTGGTCAATGGAGATTGATGGCGAGAGACCTGACATGAAGTCTACCTTCGGTTTCTCGAGCATTCCAAGAAATTGTCGCGCATAAGCTGAGAGCGACTCGATGAACCTTCTTTGTCCCTCTGCAAAGATGGTGTCGAAGACTAGGGAGCTCTTCCCGGATCCACTTACCCCGGTCACGACTGTGAACTTGTTCTTCGGGATCTCACAGTCGATATGACGAAGATTGTGTTCCGCAGCGCCAACGACTAATATGGACTGAGGACCATCTAGCTCTATCTCTGATGCATCCCTCTGTCTGTCGTTGGTCAAACTATTCACTATTGCACTCCCTCTATCCTCTTCCGGAGTTCTGCAATCTGGTCACGAAGTCGCGCAGCTTTCTCGAATTCAAGATTTCTGGCGGCCTCTTTCATCTGCTCCTCCAAATCAATAATATAGTCAGTCAGTTCATCAACCTCGAATGGATCAAATTCTTCTAGCTTAGTTTGAGTAGTTATCTCTGGAGTCTTGATTCCTTGTGCAATGTCCTGTATTGATTTGATGATTGACTGAGGCTGAATCCCGTATTTTTCGTTGTATTTCAGCTGAAACTTACGTCTACGGTTTGTTTCATCGATAGCTGTCTGCATTGCGGTGGAAATATGGTCTCCATATAGGATGACCCTTCCATTCACGTTTCGAGCCGCGCGACCCATTGTCTGGATAAGTGCCCAATCTGTTCTTAGGAATCCTTCCTTGTCTGCGTCAAGGATAGCAACCAAACCTACCTCTGGTAAGTCTAGTCCTTCTCTTAGGAGGTTGATCCCTACTAGCACGTCAAACCGTCCCTGACGAAGCTGGCGGACAATCTCAATTCGTTCTACAGTTCCAATGTCTGAGTGAAGATATCGTGCTTTCACACCGTTTTCCACTAGGTATTCACTCAACATTTCAGCTGTCTTTTTTGTGAGAGTAGTAACGAGGACTCTATCGCCCGTCCTGACCGTGGTGTTTATCTCACCAAGGAGATGATCTACCTGTCCTACTACCGGTCTGACTGTAATGGCTGGATCAAGGAGTCCGGTGGGCCGCAGAAGCTGTTCCACCACTTGATGACTGACCTTCAGCGCGTAAGGTCCGGGAGTGGCACTGGTATAGATAGCATGCTTCATGTATGTTTCAAACTCGTGGAACTTGAGAGGTCTATTGTCAATAGCTGATGGGAGTCTAAATCCATAATCAACTAAGTTGTTCTTCCGAGCCAAGTCTCCGTTATACATCCCACGTATCTGAGGGATTGTCATGTGACTCTCATCAATAATCATAAGAAATTCTTTCGGGAAATAATCCAGAAGTGTGTAGGGCTTTTCTCCTTTCTTTCGCCCATCGATATACAGAGAGTAGTTCTCAATTCCTCCGCACATGCCAACCTCGCGTAGCATCTCTATGTCGTACAAGGTTCGTCTCTTGAGCCGGTCGGCTTCCACGAGCTTACCCTGCTTCTTGAACCATTCGACACGTTCCCGCATTTCCTGTTCAATGGGTTCCAATGCCTCAATGATTGTTTCATGACGAGCGATATGATGCTTAGCAGGATACAACTCAATCCAGTCTGGTTCATACATTTTTCTTGATGTGAGACCCTCAAGCATCGTGAGTCGGTGTATTTTTTCCCCGTCAAGCTCAATTCGATAACTGTTCTCCGAAGCAGCCGGGTAGACATCAATGACATCTCCTCTCACCCTGAAAACTCCAGGTTTGATCTCCATGTCATTTCGCTCATACTGCATGGCAACAAGACGTTCCAAGATCTCTCGTCTGTCAATATGCCCTCCTCGTTCAATGTACATCCTGAAGTGGTCGTACTCACTCGGGTTTCCCACACCATAAATGCAAGAAACAGAAGCAACCACTATCACATCGCTGCGAGATCTCAAAGAATGAGTCGATGAATGACGAAGTCTTTCAATCTCTTGATTGATGTCCGTTTCTTTCTCTATATACATATCCTTGCTGGGAACATAAGCCTCTGGTTGGTAGTAATCATAATAGCTGACGAAATACTCCACTCCAGCATCAGGAAAGAACTGTTTGTATTCTGAGGCAAGTTGAGCAGCAAGGGTCTTGTTGTGTGAGATGACTAAAGTGGGTTTGTTATAGGCTTCAATGACATTGGCCATCGTGAATGTCTTTCCACTTCCGGTTACGCCGAGTAGTGTCTGGTGCTGAAGTCCACTCTCGAGACCCTCCACTAATTTCTCTATAGCTTGAGGTTGATCACCAGTGGGTTTGAATGGGGCCTCCAGTTTGAACTCACTCATCTGCTCCAGCCTCTCAGTGGACGGCATACCTTACTGTAAGTAACCTTTACGGTACCTGCCACGCCTCGATAGTCCTCAGAATCTACATGTTCTTCTAGGACTTTCTTGAAACACGTAGTGCATCCTAGCGAACTCGCATGACCGTGGGAGATGGTCGAAACTAACAGAGGGAACACCGTCAACTCTTGAGGTCCAGATTCACTTCTATTAATCTTTGAAGCTCGGTTCTTCCGAGAACGACAAAGAGAAAGAATAATGAAGAAATCAAAGACGAAGATCAAGAACAATCCATGCCAAACTATCCTCTGAATCTTTATAGGGCCACAAAAAGAGAGTAAACTAGTGATTTCACTTGAGTGACAATGTCTACACTAAGGTTGCCATATCCATGGTAATTGCATTTGGAGGCGTATTCCTTATACTCTATATAATGTTCGAATCATTTGGAATAGCGGAGTATGTTTGGCCAATCCTATTTCCTATATTGGGTTGGACTTTTGGTATCATGTTTTTCGTTCTTCTCATAGTTGGAATCGCATGCAGATTTGGAGGTCGTATTCCCAGTGATGAAACCATGGTCAGAAGGACATCTACGCAATCAGCATACCCCACCTATGACAGTCCTTCTATGGGTGCAGTATATGTTGTACCGGTATATTGCCCACATTGTATGAATAAGATTGAGTTGGATCGTGTCGAATGGATTGGTTCTAGTGACCTCACCTGTCCAAGTTGCATGAGAGTTGTCCAAGCAGGTGTACGAGAGAACTTCTGAATAGAGTGTCGTTTAACAATGAGTAACCTACAATCTTGGAGCAACCTGGACTGGGTTTCAAGTGCTAAGAAACTTCTAGAGTGGATTGCGATAGTTCCTCAAGAACAACCACTATTGCTCCTTGTCAGACACTCACACCGAGAAACCCTTCAGAATCACGAGGAGATGGCAAGTGGGGGTCTTACAGAGTTAGGAAAGAGAATGTCCTTTGAGTTAGGTAAGAGGATACCACGAAAAGGGAAGATGCATCTTTTCACTAGTTTTGTCCCTAGATGTTATGAAACCGCTGAAGCGATTGCAGAGGGCTTTACACAGAGGGGAGGTGAAGTTATCGATATCGAATTACTTCCATCGCTTGTTAGTCCTCACGTTATCGATGAAAAAGTGTGGTTGAATCTTAATCCGGATGGGAGAAATATTACCGACTATGTTAACATGTGGGTAAGTGGGGAATTTGGGGAGAAAATAGAGCCCTTTAAGGTCTACAGGGAGAGGTTGATGGGAGATACTGTGAAGCGACTTGTTTCTCTAAAAGAGAACATTATGCATGTCCATGTAACTCATGATTTTGCATTGATGAGTGCCAAGAGAATGTTACTAGAAAGATCTCTCGTGCCAGAGGATAGAGAACCATATCTTGGAGGTCTAGCTGTAACTATAGCTGGTTCAGAGATATTACTCAATGTTGCAGGTGAAACATTCCCACTAGAAATTGATTTGAGAAAATCCTGAAAAAGGATATTTGATTTCATGAGATGACCTAAGCAGTGGTCGGAATACCTAATGAGGTCTGTTGATATCAAATTCTCGCAGCGGAATGCGCAACCAGGGGGTACTATCAGTGGTGTGGTGGTTGTTGAAACCGACAAGATTTTCGAGTGCAATAGAGTCATACTAAAGATAAAAGGAAAAGAAAGGACTGAGATGGGCTCTGGTGACTCAAGAATTGTAGATGAGCATTATCATGTAAGAGGCAAGATTGAACTCTGCGAGGCTACTGAGATTCCATATGGTAAGAGCGAGTTTCCCTTCAAGTTCAAACTAGATGAAGATCTTCCTCCAACCTACTCGGGATACTATGGCTGGGTTGAGTACAGTGTTGAGGCTGTTGTTGAGATGGATTGGACCCTTGACCCGAAGATCACAAGGCGATTCAGAGTTCTTCCATCTCCAATGCCATATATCCCTGAAAAAGATGGGTATGACCCGAAGAACAAAGACAATGAGATACTTCATGTTGAACTCCTTGACGATGTTCTCAGAATGAAAGAAGGCATTCGTGTTCGTTTCATGGTGGAAGAGCATTCTCATGTGAATGGTGTGCGTCTTGAGATTAGAAGGAGAGAAACTGCGAATTGTCAGAGAACCGAACGCACTCACGATGTGACGATTACGAAGAAATTCACACCCATATCATTCCGAGATTTTGACCGATGGAAAGAAGAGATTGTGGGGAAAGGTTGGCGACGTGTGCCATTCCAATCAAAGCTCATCGAAACCTATTATTTTCTCAAAGTTGTTCTCGAAATGAAGTGGACTTTTGATCCATTTGTCAGGTATAGACTCAAGATATCGGGTGAGAAACCAGAGGAAGAGACTATGGACATTTTTGATGATTTTGCATTTGATTTGGGCTTTAATTGAAAATTGGAAGAAAACCCTATTTGCTCTCGCACTAGAGATGATGTTAATGGTTGGTCGAAGTTAGTATGCGAGATATTATGATTTACACAGAAAAGAACCAATTCATGCCGGGTGAAGAGGTTAGTGGACATGTCGTTGTAAGTACTGACAAGTCTTTCACATGCAATAGAATAATTCTGAAGTTAAGGGGAAAGGAGTATACCCATTATCAAGCTGGCAAGGTACATGTGAGTGAAACTCATCAAATCATGGATGAGGACCTCACTATCTGGGAAGGAGGAGATATCCACTCTGGAGACACAAAATTCGAGTTTAGTTTCAGACTTCCAGAGGACATTCCACCAACCCATGATAGTGTCTTTGGTGCTATTGATTACTCAGTTGAAGCAGTAGTAGAGGTTGACCGAGCTTTAGATCCAAAATCCAAGGTAGTACTTAATGTAGATACTGCGCCTCCTTCATATATTCCTGAAGAATTGGATCGACTACCGATTAGACAAGAGGAAGAGCATCTTCATGCGGAGATTCCCACAGATATCATTAGACCAAAGAAGGGACTTGAGGTCCGATTTCTTGCAAAAGAAAGGTCACGTATCAAGGGTGTCCGTTTGGATATAGTTATGCATAATGATGTGGTGTGTCAAGGTAGGAACCTGGATAGTGACACTAGAGTCAGTGAAAAACACATTCCAATAACCTACAATGATTTTGACCGATGGATTGAGGAAACAATACATGAGGATTGGAGTTCTATATGTCCTTTTGAAGGTAAGCTCATCAGATCATCACTTATGCTGAAGGTAGTACTCGAAGTCGGTCTTTCGTTTGACCCATGCATTATGTTCCCACTGCGACTTTCAGGAGAGGGAGAAAAGGAAGACGACATCTTCGATTCAATAGAATTAGACCTCGGATGGTAAGTTGGATGACAACGACCACTCTACACAAAGCTTGTTGGCAAGTGCCTAGAGTGCAAGGCAGACACAACCTCTTCATCAAAGTTCTGTCAAGAATGTGGAAAATCACTCAAGTAGATGAGTCATCCCCGAAGAAATAGTCTAGAGGGAGTGTCACGCCAAAGGCAGAACCTCTTCTCACAAGAGACTCATTCCGATTTGGTAGACTTGGGTGTTTTGTGAGTGAGTATATTGTCCGCATAGGGGTTGTATCAACGTGAATATGGACTTGAGCTGAGCTTGCCAATGTTTTCCCTACTGGTGGGTATGTTGGATGCCTGCTCTCAAGACGCGTTGAGATCAGTGTGACAAGATTATGTCGTAGTGTGAAAGCGTTGATTCTCGCTGCCAGATGTGTCATCTGTCTTGTTCTCTCAGCATCTAGACCTTCATTGACAAAGAGGTCTACAAGACCAGGTAGGATGAGCAGTTTTGCAGGTATTCGCTCAAAGAAATCGTCAAGATGATTGATGACCAAATCATAAGTCTGAGACGAGTTGAAAGCCCGAGAGATGTAGATCATGTCCATCACACTCTCAGGCGTGAGTCCAAGCTGGAAGGAGATGTCCCTCAGCTTGATGATGTCTGCCATATTTGAACTATCAATCATGATCGATGGGCTTGAGAATCCTCCATTAGTAAGAGGGAGCTGCGCATGCACTGCAGCATGTAAAAGATCACTGTGAATCTGTTCAGAACCGTAGAAAAGGTAGACAAGACCGGTTTCAAATCCCCCATCTAATAGACTATCTAGTGTGGGAGTCCCTGTTTTGCACATGACACGATGAACCTTATCAGCAGTCTGGAAAGGAGCCTGTAGCATCTCAGTCAATCCCAATTCTCTTCTCGTATTATAGGTTCAAAGAACGTCTAGAGAGATTCGATGAGCGAATTTGCCGTCCAAGATGTTTGAATAGGCAGTCACCGACACTCTTGGGTGAGAACTCTGCCAATCCTATAGGACCTTAATAGGAACTGACAGTCACACATATGTCGCGATTGATTTCCTGACTGTTTCATCTGCTGATGTCATCCCTTTGGATGAGAGTAATTTACCAGAAGGATTTACAGTAACTCTTTAGGAGAAGGAAAAGAACTTGCGTATCTTCTCTGCATGTCTACCGGGGAAGACAATATGATGATTTGCTAGAGAACGTTCTAGGAAGTAATCAACATCCTCCTCCAAGCTGACACGAATCTGAGTCCGGCAACCAGTTTCATTGATTAGGTTTTCAACAATCTTGCCATCTGACACCCAGAAGTCACTGAGGTCCTCTCCGAATACTTTAAACACAGTGACATCTTGATGCTTGAATGTTCCACGGATTCCAATGCTTAATCCAGTTTCAAAGTGGGTTGTAATCTCATATTTTTCAGCAAGTGATGTAGGCAGTGTGCAATGGGCAAAGACGGCAGTATTTTCTATCTTGTCTACCTGAGTCACATTAGACATGAAACCCAGTTGCCCGGTTAGCATTCGTCCCAGCATCATGGTGAAGGTTGCTGGGACATCCCCCTCGCACCCTGCAGTTGACTCATTAAGGTCATTCAGAAGGGAGAGTGCAAAGCAACCAGACACGCTTGTTTCCATAAGCAGACTGAAGCACTCCACTGTGACTGCACTCAACTTTTCTTTCTCGACCAAGTCCTTCAGTGCTTGAGCTACCAAGCCAGCTTTCCTGATTTCATCATCAGAGGGTGTACAGGAGGTAGAAGATTGCTTGAATGCCTTAACATATTCTGAATCTGCTGATGACTCGATTGACTTAATCAGGGGATCAAGAGAAAGAGTCCTGACTTTCAGTCCCCAACGAGCCTGCACTCTGTCAGTGTTAAAGTGTGATGCAATGAGCCAGGAAGAAGGTCGGCCAACGATTCCGAGGGTACTACCTCTGAGTTGGGTTAATGCATCTGCGAACTCACTCCACTCACCTATCTTCTGTCTCAACTCAGTAAGCGTAGCATGGATTATCTTAGCTTCAATTCCCTCCCGCTGTAGATATGACCTAATCTCCATTGCAGCAGGAAGTGAGTTGCGGAGGTCATAGCTAAGAATCATGATTGGTTGAGGAAGTTTGTGTTTCTGTAAGAACTCTGCAACTACATTCTCTGTGCCACCTGTTCCAATGAAAAGATAGCTTCGATCTGTGTGAGACTCAACTCTGAATTCGTCAGGTTCAATAATATCTACATTGATTCCAGAAAACTCCCCAAGCACTTCATCTCTCACACTTTCAGGTGAAATAGGTGAAAAGAACGGGATTACTCGCAGTTCCATGGAGAAGATGAACATCTCTTCCTGCTATAAAAGTGCGTTTTACTACAAACAATCAATCTGAACGATTTCTGTAGATTGTGAGAACATCTACCAAATGGGAAACCTAGGCGTCACCAAAGAGATCTTCTGTTCTCGACTTCCTATCATTACTGGTATATGTGCCGCCACCAAGAGAGGCCCTAGTAGTTGCCTTGCTTTTAACCACAGCCAAATCGAGTTCCTAGTTCTTCAACCTTCGAAGACAAGCAGCGTATGCATCCCATAGATCCTGATCGTTGGGCGTCATTTGAATCAATGTCTGGAACAGGTCTACTGCTTCAGGGTTAGCATCTCTTGCTGAGTAGAGAATAGCAAGATGTCGTAGAGCATGAGAGTCATTTGGGTCCAACTCAGTGGCCATTCGATACACTCGCTCTGCTTCCACCAACCTTCCCTCCTGTCGAAGGAGGTCTCCCCAGATAGTCCATGTCCATGCATTGGAGGTGTCGATTTCCAGAGACCTCTCAATAGCTTCCTCTGCCACTTGTACACGATCAGACATCATATAGACCAAGGCTAGCGCGTTCCACATTGTTGTGTTTCGGGGCTCAAGCATCATCGACCTCAGGCATGCATACTCGATTCCTATCGATGACTCCAACTCTTCAGAGACCTCTACCCTCTGAACCGCCTGTTGGAAGTGTCCTAGTATATTCTCATCTTCTATCTCTGTCTCCGACAATTGCTTACACATCCGATATTTCCCATGACCTCCTTCATGGACCGTCATAGTAGATCTTCGCCAACTCCACCAGCAGCGCGAGCTCTCGTTCTTCTTTCTCTGTTCGCTCTTCACGCATCGGTTTTGTTTCCGGCTGTTTCACTTCTGTCGCCATTTTCGCTTGCATCCCGCAGTCTACTTTCGACTGCATAATAACGTTGGACGCAAATGCATTCAAAATGTGTGTTTAATGTGTGGGGGTTGCCAAATAATAATATTCAAGAAAAAAGAAGTTCATATGCCTAGCGACTGAATTGTGAGCAATATCGTGCTTTATTTCAACTAAATAAGATTTTTAGAACTGATTTGATAATTGTTCGAGGTCAAAGGTGCAACGAGAATTCCAATTTTTGCAAATTACCGATATCTTTCAAGGAATTCGCTAATCCTCTCAAGAGCAGTTTCAAGATACTCTTTCTTACTACCAAAACCAATTCGGAGAAAACCAGGCATCTCAAAATGCTCACCAGGAGCGATAAGGACGCTCTTCTCTTCCATAAGACTCAAGGCTAACTCAGAAGAGTCAATACCGTCCCTGAGCTTGATGAAACAGATGGCCGCAGCCTCAGGCGCTGTGGCTGACATCAGGTCGGAGTGCGACGCGATCCATTTCTCCATGATGGCCCAGTTCTCACTGACTACCTGTCGAGTCCGCCTTTCGATATTAGCCTGAATCTCTGGTTGCAACGCAAGAGTGGCTAACCAGTCGCTGGTAACCGAGGGACAGATCGTTGTGTAGTCTGTATAGGTCCAGAGCTCGTGTGCGACTTGTGGGGAAGGACATACCACCCAACCGAGTCTCAGACCAGGGAGACCATAGGTCTTGGACAGGCTTGATGTGACGAGAACTTTATCATAGATCCCCTGAGCAGATGGTGCCTTCTCACCCTTGAGCTCTGCACCTCGATAGATCTCATCAGAGATCACCCATGCATCATACTCCGCGGCTATGTCAACAATGGTCTTCAGGTCTTCCTTAGACAGAAGTTTTCCAGTTGGATTGTTGGGTGTGCATACAGCGATGGCAACAGTCTTCTTCGAAACCGAGGCGCGGAGCCCTTCAAGGTCAAGTATCCATTTGCCATCCACCATCTCAAGCTTGAATGGAACAAGTTTTCCACCGAGGTTCTTCCAAATGCCGCCAATCTGCATGTAATTAGGTACTAAGAAGACGAGCTCATCACGATCTGGATTCTCATGACGGAGCCACCAAGTCACCACGAAGTTGGCCTCAGCCCCTCCAGTTGTAGCAAGGATGTGTTCATAGGTTGCCCCTGGATAGTGAACAGATATGGCCTCTCGAAGAGGAATGGTGCCATTTGTTTGAGAGTAACGAAGCTGAATGTCCAGAAGCTGGTCCTTCAACTCTTTTGTGTCAACTAGGTCTCTAATATGAAGAGGTTCCACACCACTCTCACAGAGATTGTATTCGACACGATGTTCCCACTCAGACTGACTTCGTTCAAGCTCGAAGCGCTCAAGTTTCATTGGTCTAGACACCTATGTATGCCTGAATGAAGCATAATATGAACTCTACTCTTTACTCACTTAGCGAGGTACTTTTCAAGCATCTCAGTCTTTATCTGAGCAACAATCGACTCTTTGTGAACCTTGAAGCCAAGTCGCTTGTTTATCGAGAGCATTGGCGCATTGGTCGTGGCATTCCCTGTGACCACCGAAGTGACTGTTGGCCAACGTTTCTTGACCTCTTGAAGCATGACCGCCTTTAGCCACTTGCCTTTCCCTGAACCACGATACTTCTCTGAAACTCCAGTCAACTCTTGGTAAATCAGTGGGTGTTTGGATGGGCGATACAGAACCTCAGTCATGCCAGAGATATCCCCATTAGGCTCCCTAGTGATAGCCGTTAGCCAAGTGACATCAACATCCCGTTGATGCTTCTCATATGCTCGACGAAGCTCAGGAGTGAGTATGAAATCACCAACATCCAGGTCCTCTCGTGGAGCTTGATTTCCGACCTCTGTATAGAGCTTGCAATACTCCTCTAGGATATCGTCTGGACAATCTTGGAAAACCTCTAGTTTGGAATCAGGAGACCTAATGGGGCCCTCCTTGACCCATTCATCCACCATGTTCCAGTCGAGCTTTGTCAGGTCAAGACGGTTCTCAAGGCCAGATAGAGCTTCTTCTGCGTTCAGCTTCTTGAAGAATCTCTTGCCATGTTCTTCAGATGTATCACCAATGATCACTGTTCTCTTGTGTCTCTTAGCGAACTCAAGGACAACTGCGAGAAGCTGTTTGGCTATACCTTTCCCCCTATAGGGAGTCAGTAGTTCTACATTGTATACGAAGCACTGGTGCTTGTTTTCCTCGTATGATGGTGAAGTTTCTTTCAGAACACTCACACGAACGAGACCAATCCATTCATTGGGAGCTCCCTTCAGGTGTACTGAGTGAGTTTCAATATACTCTTCTTCTCTCATGAAACGAAGGCTTTTCTCAACTACATCATCAGCAGTGATTGGGTCACCAGGAGCAAACTCTGGGTAGCGCTTGTATCTATATTGATGGAATGTCCTCCACTCTTTGTCAGTTGCTTTGAATGGATCAAATGGTCGAAGCTCAACATCCATGATAATCACCACACGGTCGTAGAGCTCGGTGACTTAGAGTTGAATGTTAAATATTCCTATGTACGTAGTTTAAGACTGAGGTTCAACATCCAGGATTGGAATCACATATCGTTGAACAAATCCGGTCGAAGGTTCATACGACACACTCGTGAGTGTACTACGAAATGCAGGAGCAATGAGTTCCTCATCGTATGACCGGGCAAGGAGAATTAATTGAGCTCCGGATTCTGTAATGAACAGTGTAGCCGCTTCAATGGTGTTTGTAAAAGTCAATCTCTCGATTCCCACCATAATCTCATCCGCTATCTTTACAGCTGCCTCATAGATCCCATCTGCTTCTGAGAGACCTCGTGCATCATAGACTATGTACGAAGAGCCTCGTGCTTTGACTTGCGCCCCCATGTTCTTCTGTGCATCATCAAGGGTATAAAATCACCTAGAAAAATAATCCATTCGAAAAATGAGAGAGAGTGTGCCCGTATGCAACACGGGCACAACCTACAGTAAGTTATTCTGCATGGCTGATGCTACGACATCTACCTAC
>JBHLOX010000036.1:19391-21086 GCA_048940045.1 Promethearchaeota archaeon | reverse complement strand
ATGATAATCCCAGCTCCCGCGTGAACCCAGAGAAGCTGTTATCACCATTCGGGTCATGGAGTATCATGTACAACTGTCGACCGAGATACTCTTGCTTACTGTCAATGAGTTCCTCGACATCCACAGTCAACTTGGCGAACGTGAAGTTCCGACTGTCGCTTACGAATAGAACTCCCTCTATATACCCGTTCAAAACTGCCTCTACCCTGCCATCGATATCAACAGTGTATGGACTCAAAACAGTCGAATTCTTACCGGTGACATCTCCAAAGTTAGTGCCGTTGATCACCAGCTCAACATAATCAATCTCACCCCAGTCATATCGGAAATGGAACACTGCGTCCCCTACAGGAAAGACAATCTCTTCGCCCTCTGTTGGCTCTTTCCACACAAGGAACGGAACATCACGTGGCATTCCTGATTCCTCCTCAGAAGGTAAGCCTTCCCCAGCGATGTTCTCTGCTGTCACCACATAGTAGTACATAGTGCTTGCATTGACTGCAGTGTCATTGTACGAAGTTGTGGATGAGCTTCCGATATGGGTCTTGGTTCCATTTTCGACCTCCCCTCTATAGATATTATACTGAGTGATGCTTGCGCCATTGTCGTTTGGTTCATTCCACGTCAGATAGTTGTGAAGAATCCCCTGCTGGACATAAGGCTTGAGTGGTGGGTCGGGAGGAATAGCATACGTGTGGAGGAATATCTCGTTATCCGAACCATCATCACCATACCAAGTGACCTGACCTGCATCTATCTCCGGATGAAAATCGCCGAAGGAGTTAATTGTGAGCTGCGTGACCGAAGTCCCATTGTAGAGGTATATCTCATTACCTGGACCATTGGGACCCCCCCACCACGTGACATGACCTGCATTAATCTGTGGATATTGCTCGCGGAACCAGTTGTCGGTGAGCTGGATGGTGGAAACTCCATCATACAGGAATATCTTCGTATTCGAACCAAGGCTTGTCATAGCTTCCCATGTGACATAACCTGCATCTATCTGTTGATGCCAAGCCACAGATGGGTATTGAGCGAGTTGGATTGTGGTGGTCCCGTTGTAGAGGTATATATAATAACTCGACCCATTTGGACACCACCACACAACTTGGCCTGCATCTATCTGTGGATCGTAACAAGGAAGCGAGTCGGCTGTGAGCAGGGTGGTGGTGGTCCCATTGTAGAAGCCTACCCCTCCCGCAGTAGTCCACGCGACTTGACCTGCATCTATCTGGGGATCCATATCACTGACCGAGTTGTCGGTGAGTTGGATTGTATTGGTCCCGTTGTAGAGAAATATCTCCCAATCTGAACCATCATAACGCTCCCATGTGACCTGACCTGCATCTATCTGTGGATCTACATCCCGGACCGAGTTATCAGTGAGCTGGATGGTAGACACTCCATCGTACAGGAATATCTCAGAATCCAAAACGCCAGGACCAACCCAACCACACCAGGTGACCTGACCTGCGTCTATCTGTGGATTCATATCATCAAACGAGTTGTTGGTGAGCTGGACGGTTGACACTCCATCGTACAGGAACACTTCATAGTCTAAACCATCAGAACCATACCAAGTAACCTGACCTGCGTCTATCTGTGGATGCAGGTCAGTGTACGAGTTGTCGCTGAGCTGGACCGTTTCGCCAAGACCACTGAGAACTGCATTTCTCATTGGGTCTGGACTAA
>JBHLOX010000036.1:0-19291 GCA_048940045.1 Promethearchaeota archaeon | reverse complement strand
AGTGTACGAGTTGTCGCTGAGCTGGACCGTTTCGCCAAGACCACTGAGAACTGCATTTCTCATTGGGTCTGGACTAACCGAATCCCCCGAATCATCTGGTTGGTCGTCTTCTACCTCCAACTCATCAGTTGCTCTCTGCTCTACAGCAGGCACAAAAAGGGTGCCCAATAGCACAAACCCTAGAATTAAGGCGAACAACTTCTCTCTCATTATATAATTCTTGAACAATCTCAATCTCTCTCCTCCTAATTCCATCTAACCTAGAAGTTCCAAGAATAAGGCGGTATTACAAGCTCCGTTCTCCTGAGTATGAAGTATCTAGGAAACCATTGTCAGACAATAGGTACCATAGATATTCGTGACTATTTGAGTTAAGCCTGCGCTGGGTGTGCACTCGCTCACTAATGGAAGTCTTAAGGCAAACCTGCGCGCTGCCTCAAATTACGAAAACATGTCTGTGGTTTCATTAATTTCCAGAGGTGAATACTGATGGCAGAATCTGGAGATCCTCGTAAATGGTTGATTGCAGGGGCGGGTCTTCAAATCTTCATAGGCGGGTGTCGAGCTATATTGGGTATTGTTTTCATGCTAGATACCGCGATCATGAGGAATAACAACCCAAACGACACCAATCTCCCCTTGATGGAAGAAATAACAATCTACCTTATTCTCGGTTCTTTCATAGGCCTAATTCTGCTGATTCTCTGGTTCTTCTCTGCAACCAACCCTGGTAAGTTCCAAAGAGCGATATCGATCACAGGGACTATCGGGATATTTCTGAGTGGTATTTTACCAGGGCTGCTAGTCTTCAATGGAGGAAGAAAAGCTAAAAGACAAGTAGAATCATAGCACTGTTCCCAACCATTTCTAGGTCAACACAAACGACATCGGAAACATCACAAAGAGATTATTCTCACAAAAACCAGTACCAACTGAGCCACGGCGGCATGTTCTCGGGGTCACGCTTCGGATTCGAATATGAAGCTGTGTTCTATTACCATCTTGCAAATGACCTACCTTTCTATAACTCTAAATGCACACAAATCGATTATACTAATCTGAATTGCAAGGTGAGTATAATGGAAGATGCCTCTCAAAAGGCTACTCAGATAATTATGAGAGCAAAAGAGAATGGGGCTACTCTTCGATTGATTGGTGGTTTGGCTGTTAAGAAATTTTGTAAAGAGCTTGAGTTCTGCGAACGTGAACACGGTGATATTGACCTTGTTGGGCTATCCCATGAATCACAGCTAATAATCAAGACACTGACTAGCCTTGGATACAAGGAAAAAAAGGAATACACACTTGCTTCGAGTGGTCATAGACTTCTGTTTGAACTACTTGACTCACATGACCATGTTGATATCTTTCTTGATAAATTATGGATGGAGCACGATATCGACCTACGCAAACGACTCCATATTGATGACATCACAATCCCAGTGAGCGATCTCATTGTCTGTAAATTAATAGTCCTTGATCTGACAGAGAAGGATTATCGAGATATTGTTACCCTCGTCAAAGATCTAGAGACTGGAACTGAAGATTTACCTTCAATAATCAATCTGAACTACATAAGCAAACTATGTTCCGAAAGCTGGGGTCTGTATCATGATATACTTGAATCCATAGACAAATGTATTGCCTTTTTAGAAACCTATCACTTTGAAGAAGCGGTTTCGCAGGAAATAACCTCGAAATTCAACCTGATGAGAACTGCGATCATTGAACATCCCAAGTCTGTGAGGTGGAAATTACGCAGCTATGTCGGTGAAAGATACCATTGGCGTAAGATAGTTGAATTGGAATCCGTTAAATGATGAACTTCTACCCCGTAGGTAATATGAGTTCGAACACATTATCAAGTGCCATCATGATGACAAACCCGACCATGATTCCCCATGTTGCTACACGTGCATTCTCGATCGAGTGACTCTCCGGTATCATTTCATCGCCCACTACAAAGATCATGGCACCAGCTGCAAAGGCTAGTCCGTATGGTAGTAGAAATGCGGCGATTGAAACTATCGAAACTCCTAACAGTCCACCAATAGGTTCCACAAGACCCGTCGCCAATGCCAACAACGCAGCTCTCCCTCTCGGATACCCCTCCCTCACCAGAGGTGCGGCCACAGCAAGTCCTTCAGGCACATTTTGCAGCCCAATTGCCACAGCGACTGATATACCTGTTAATGGGTCTGCAACCCCAAATGAAACTCCAACAGCCAATCCCTCTGGGAAATTATGGATGGTGATTGCAAGGATGAGAAGCCAGACTCTTGCCATAGTCGATGATGGCCCTTCTTCTCCCTTCTCGAAGTGAGCATGTGGAATGTACTTGTCAGATAAATGGACAAATACACCTCCCAAAACGAATCCGAGTGCAACAACTGTCAATACATCAGTCCAGTCGTTCACCAAGGGGTCCTCTAATGCTGGAACCAATAGGCTGAACGCTGAAGCAGCAAGCATGACCCCTGCAGCAAATCCAAGCATGATGTCCAGGGTTCTGCGGCTGAAATCTTTCTTGAGGAAGATAGGTAATGCACCAGTCCCTGTTGCTGCACCTGCTATTAGGCTGGCAGTTACACCGAGTACAATTGTGTCACTCAAGAGCTGCATGGCAACTGTGGTCGCGTAACCGACTCTTAAGGGAACCGTTCTATAAAATTCGGAACACGTGTTCCAATCATTCAAGTTCCCATGAAATGAACAAATCGATGAACTATTGATTTAGGGACAACTAGTGAGCCCGGCACGATCTCAGTCAATCCGGTTTTGGGAGGATCTTTTCATAATCGACAGCTGGGAACGGTTCACTTCTTCTTGCCATCCAGACTACAACAAGACAAGCGACTGGTAATGCAACCAACAATCCAATGAATAGAGGTGAAATAACCGTGGTCTGGGCTTTCCAAGCAATTTGAGTTTGAACATTGTTTGAATGATCTATGTAGTATAACTCAGTTTCTAAACTACTAGCATCTTGTGATTGAGCGTTCGAAAAAACAACATACCATACTGCATCGTAGGGAATTGTGAAATTGAACGTCTTACCACTGGTTTCAACACTGTGTTCATAGAGGACCACACCAGCGTCCAAAGTCCATTTCGTGTAGTTTCCCGCATCACAGATGAAGAACTCAATATCACTACTAACCGAGAAAGACCCCTCTATCCTCCACCCGGTGTCTGCATCTCTATAAACTGCATAGAACTGACCAACACCAAGATCTCTCTCTACGCTAAAAGCTTGAACGAAAACAGGGAATAGAAACAAGACTAAGAGCGTTATACTGCTTAGACTTCTCTTACGCATCACGACCCCCAAAAGATATACCACTTCTTCCAATATCTGGTTTGCCTTTTCTGGAAGAATGGTGGGCCCGGCGCGATTTGAACGCACGACCGACAGGTTATGAGCCTGCTGCTCTACCAAGCTGAGCTACGGGCCCTGAATCAAGAACAAGGCCATTGCATTTGCTTTGAGATATTAAAGTTGCGAATGGTTTCTCAGTGTCCATCAAAACCTCACGATTTGGGAACGATTAATGGGATTCTGATTGTCAAGAAGTTGTTTTGTAGAGTCATCTCAGAGCCGAACTTTTTCGGACTTTATATTCAATCAGAGCAACTACGAGGCAACTCCTAGGTGCGGACTCCATGATTCTACTGTTCACCTCTGACCAATGCGCGTGGTGCGGTGCGCTCAGATCAATGTTAGAGGAGGAAAGTGAGACTCTGGGGACTGAACACAACATCTACGAGGTTGATGTTGAAAGACAATATCGAATTGCTGAGGCATATGGTATCTTAGTTGTACCCACACTTGTTGCAGGTTCCTGTAAAATCTCAGGAGTTCCGGAAACAAGCGACCTACGTTCATTCTTGCTTCAGGCTATATCAAGTGGTTTCCTCAGATATGGAGGCAAGAGTGTCAAATCTGTTCTTCGCGAGGTTCATCAGATACGAGCATCTGAGTCCTCCAAGGACCCCATCGTTAGAACTGCATCCTAGTTCGGCTGCGTCCTCTGCACAATCTTAATAACCGCTTGACAAAGTTCTCGATGCTAAACGCCCCGATAGTGTAGCCCGGCCCAGCATCTAGGCCTTTCGAGTCTAAAGTCGCTTAGGTTTCCTGGTGACGGATAAGACCCGGGTTCGAACGAGCTGATGATTTTCATCACTCCGAAACTCCCGGTCGGGGCACCATTTTTCATTCAGACTGGGATTGCACCAATCTGTTGCATCCAGCTCAGCCGGTCCGGGTAGTTCCACCACTCGACGACCTTGTCTTCTGCTATCCTCGCAATACCGATGACCTGAACCACTATCTGTTTGCCACTGGCTGGGGTGCCCATGAACTCCTCAGTATGGGTTGCCCGAACCAGGCCCCGAAAAGCGACTCTCTCACCTTCCGCCACCATATCTTCGATGGTCATAATTGTGTCTGAAAAGCTAGCAAAGTACGTTTTCTGGTATTGCTGGAAGGCTTGCAGATCCATTGCAGGAGATTCACCTATATGAGCAATGAATCCAGGAGCGCATAGCTCCGTGGGTGTCCTTTCCTCGCTGTTTGCTTTCTCAAAGAATCTACGTACAAGATTCTTGTTCTTTTCCAACATATTGTCTACCTTCAAAACTTCTCACAGCTCCGATTGTGTAAATAATAATAAAAAGATTCAATTAATGGCATTTTGAGTTGAGCTAATGAGTTTCTAATCCTCGCTCAGTAGGCATGTTTCAGAATCTCCATCTAATTCATTGAAAGGATCATACTCAGTTCGAATCCCGGTCGGGGCACCACTTTCTGTTTTACTACCCGTTTTTCGTGTCATAACTGATAAATCACGCCGTATCATAGGGTTTGAGCTATCTCGGATGAGAACATGGGAGACAGACAGATGACTATGATGACTGGCGGTGAGGTTCTGACAAAATGCCTCCTACAAGAAAAGGTCAGGTATGTTTTTGGAGTTCCAGGAGACCAACTCTACCCTCTCTTGGATTCGGTTCATACCTCCAAAGAAATTGATTTTGTTACATTTCGGCACGAACAGGCTGCAGCACATGCTGCAGATGCATGGGCCCGAACTACAGGCGAACCAGGGGTTTGTTTAGGTACTGTGGGTCCAGGAGCCGCTGATTTAGTTCCGGGGGTCTATGTGGCGTTTGCTGACAGTATTCCAATGATAGTCCTCTGTGCTCAAAATCAATCATGGAGGATTAATCCAGACCATGGCAGTACACAGGGCTTGGACCAACTCAGCTTGTTCAAACCAATCACGAAGTGGGGCGCTACAATTACACATTGGCAACGAATTCCACATCTAGTTCACTGGGCTTTTAGGGAAGCACTCTCAGGCAGACCAGGACCTGTCTTCTTAGATGTCCCTTCAGATGTTCTCTACCTAAAATGCAAAGAGGACACATTGGAAGATGGAATTGTTAACGCGGATAGATATCGAATGACCAAACCTCCGGTAGGAGACCCTGGTCTTGTTTCGGAAGCAGCCAATATGTTGTTGAGTGCAAAGTTTCCGCTTCTACATGCAGGTAGCGGTGTTCTCGCATCTAACGCAACAGAAGAGCTCGTTGCTTTGGCTGAACACCTTCAAGCTCCGGTTACAACATCCGTTGGAGCCAGAGGAGCAATTCCTGAGGACCACCCGCTCTCGCTTACTCCTGGAAGCTTCGGTGCAATAGGCGCCCAATGTGAATCGGATTTAGTTTTGCTGGTAGGAGGTCGACTTGGAGACCTCGATTTCTGGGGAAGAGCGCCAGGCTGGGGTGATTGTGCAGACCAACGATTGATTCAGATTGACATCGCACCTGAGATGATTGCACACAATCGAATTGTTGATCTCGCTATTGTTGGGGATGCTAAAAGAACACTATCTGAGCTTCTCAAACACATCAGTAACAAACCAAAGAAAAAACCCCGAATAGAGCTGGCAGACTGCCAAGAGGCTCAGAAAAACTGGCTCTCAGACTTTATCGAGCAGGGTAAATCAGACAATGTCCCAATTCATCCTTTAAGGATGGTTCAAGAGATTCGTAACTTCTTCCCTCGAGATGCGATTTCCGTTGTGGATGGAGGGAATATAGCTGTCTGGGCTATTTATCTGAACAAAATATACAGACCTAGAACATTCCTTTGGCCATCTGACTCGGGTCACCTCGGTGTTGGAACGGGATATGCAATTGGGTCAAAGCTCGCTCATCCTGACAAGGATGTCTACGTGATATCTGGCGATGGGGCTTTCATGTTCAATGCCCAAGAGCTTGAAACTGCGAAAAGACTTGGAACCCAATTTACCATTGCTATTGCAAACGATAGGGCTTATGGAATGATAAAAGCTGGCCAAAAGGGTCTCTATGATGAGCGGTATGTTGGCGTAGATTTTGTAGATGTTCGATATGATAAAATTGCAGAAGCCATGGGTTGTTTTGGTCTTAGAGTGGAAAAACCTGAAGACATCGCGCCAGCCCTTCAAAAGGCAAAGGACTCAGGACTACCTGCAGTGCTTGACATAGTCGTTGATCCGGATATCAATCTAGTCCCACCAGACTTTGAATCAGTAGCCTCAGTATGGCTTGAGGGCTGTCAGCTTCCAGGTGAAGAGTAAATGAAAGCAGTAGTTTTCGAAGGCATACATGAGATACAAGTGAAGGATGTTCCTGAGCCAAGTCTTGGACCTACAGACGTTCTTGTAGAACCAAAGTTTGTTGGTATTTGTGGCTCAGACATTAGTGCATGGGAGTATGGAATGTATGAGTCGGGGTTGATTCTAGGACACGAGTTTTCAGGTGAGGTTGTTGAGGTTGGCGAAGATGTCGCAGATTGGAAGAAAGGTGACAGAGTCGTACCAAACTCTCTTCTTCCTTGTGGAAAATGTACATTCTGCTTGAAGCAGAAGTTCTCAATCTGTGATGATATGCAGATGATAGGCATCTCGATGAATGGAGGACTAGCAGAGCGCGTGGCGATACCGCAGAATATGTTGCATCGACTACCTGACACAATTGACTTCAAAACGGGAGCTTTTGTTGAACCGTTATCGATCGTTATTCGTGGATTCAATCGAATTGACTTCAAACCTGGAGAAAGCGTGCTTGTTTTGGGCACTGGGGCAATTGGAATTCTAAGTGTCCATATAGCAAAATTGCGAGGCGCCTCGGTAGTATATGCTTCTGAAATACGGAAAACACGACTTGAGAAGGCAAGAGAAGCAGGGGCGAATGAAATCATCAATCCATCTAAGGAGTCCTTGCCACTCAGGATAGAGAGTCTGACTCAGGGTATGGGCGTAGATGTGGTCGTAGAATGCACTGGTGATCCTGATCCGAGTTCTGAGGCTTTCCAGCTTGTGAAAAGAGGGGGAACTATCTTGGTTCTCGGGATCAGCGAGGAACCAGTTGAGGTTGACTTCATGCGAGGCGTGTTGAACGAACTTAGTCTTCATTTCAGTTATTTGGGCTATGCAGAGTTCCCCGAGGCAATTCGGATTCTCGCAGAGGGTTTGATAGATCCCACACCAATGATAACTAGAATAATACCACTGAATAGAGTTGTGGATGATGAGTTTGAAGCACTGACTCGTCTGGAAAATCAAGATGTGAAGTTACTAGTTGAGATATAGATGGAGGAAAACAATGTGAGTAAGAGATTAGAACTAACGTGTGAAGAATACAGGGACAAATTCAAAGAGAAAATCAATAATGATGCGGAGTATGCTGAGCTAGCAAGTGGAGTGGAGGACTCCTACACGCTCGTTCTGCAGGCTGAGCCTGATAAAGGGATTCAAGACACTATTGTTGTTGGTTTTGAGATAAAATCAGGAAAGATGACTGACATTTGGCTAGGGGAGAGAAAGACTTCTTTCATTCTTAGCGCACCGTACAAGGTCTGGGTTGATATACTCGTTGGTAAGATAGGTGCTAATCGGGCATTCATAACACGAAAGCTGAGTATCAAGGGAAATATGCCAAGGTTGCTAAAAACTGCCAAGGCCACAGATAGACTGGTGACATTACTTCGTGAGATTCCTACAGAGTTTCACGGTGACTATAGCAATCAATCATTTGGATGATGACTAATCTTCTCTCTAATTCATAGAAAGGAGCATATTGAAATCAGAGGATTTGTAAGAGTGTGTCAACGCCCCAGAGGATAACACATCTACTCCGGTCTTTGCGAATTCCCTGACATTATCCTCATTGACCCCTCCAGAAACTTCCAGTATCACCTTATCACGAGTGCCCTCTTTCTTGAGAACTTCAACAAGACCCCCAATGTCCTTCGGTTTGAAGTTATCCAACAGGATAATGTCAGCGCTAGCCGCAATAGCCTCTTGGGCCTCCTGAAGAGTACGGGCTTCACATGATATTTTTTTGCTGAATGAAATCTTCTCTCTAGCAGCAGCCACAGCCTCACGAACTCCACCTGCTGCTGTGATATGGTTGTTCTTTATCAAAATCATATCATCAAGTGCGTATCGATGCGGGTCTCCGCCACCTACTACTACGGCACGTTTTTCGAAGAACCTGAAACCCGGAGTGGTCTTTCGTGTAGCTGCAATCTTGACTGTTGGATTCACCTCTCTTGCAGCACTGACCATGTTGTAAACTTTAGTTGCTATTCCACTCATTCTTTGCACAATGTTCAGACATACTCGTTCAACAGTCAACAATGTCCAAGCAGAGCCTTTCAGACGCATCACAGGCTGTTGAGGATCAACCCAGTTTCCCTCGTAGGCAAGTATCTCATAGGTAAGACCCGAAAAATCAGCAATTGCTGCGACCTCCTCAATTCCTGCGAGTACACACTTTTCCTTTGCATAGATAGTAGCCAATGCATCAGTATCTTCTGGAATGGTCAACTGAGTGGTGAGGTCTCCTGACCTAACATCCTCATCTACAAATCTCTTCAGGGCGTTTATTGCTTCAGGGGGGAGGTTGCCAAATCGCATTCAATCACACCTCGGATGTTTTGGATCTCTCACAACATTGCCTCTTGGTTTCTCCTCACCAAAGATCTCCGCTTGAAACGACATAAACTCAGTCTCAGGGTCTTTCCAAAGATCAGTAGGCAGACCTGCTTTGTTGCATGTGTGCTCCAAGAACTGTCGTGTGTCCCATTTCCAGTCTACTGGTACCTGTGGGAGGAGGAGCCCACGGAACATCCCTCTGACAGCAATCAATCCATCCCTTCCAATCTTCACGAGGTCCAGCAACTCCTCTGGCTTTGAGTATTCAATCTTCATTGGAGGAGTCAGCACACTCAGATCCACTATAATTGAATCTAGTTCCTGCGGTGTGACGGGTGGAAAACGTGGATCATTGACCGCAGAGTCCACAGCTGAATCGATTGTTGCATCTACTAGTGGTAGAGAAGGATATGGGCGACCAATACACCCTCTCAGATTGACCCGACCACCAAGAATTGAATTCAGTGTGACAAAGACTCCTGATTTTGCACGCAAATGCTCAGGTGTATCTTCTGGAACCTTAATTTTCTGCTTGGTCTTTACAATCTCATCAACTGTTTTTCTTGCCAGATTTACAAGAAAGACTCCATCATCGTCAGAGTATGAGTGGGACACTATACTTCAACTCCTTCTGCCTGTGCAATTTCAACGTTATTTATCTTGACACTTCAAGATTTCTGGACTGGAGTCTTTCCCGCAATACCCGGACCTGTAACGAATTCGCCATTGTCAAACACGACCTCGCCTCCCACAATGGTAGTCACAACACGAGCTAGAACCCGTCTTCCCTCAAATGGGGTGAATTTTGCTTTTGAGAAGAATTTCTCCCCTGTAATAGTGTCCTCCTGTATCCGTACTAGTACAATATCTGCATCGTAGCCCTTTGTGAGAATGCCCTTTGTTTCGAGCCCAAGAATTCTTGCAGGAGCGGAAGAACAAATCCTCAGATAGTCTATCCACGCCATGCGTTTTTCGAACACCTCAGTCAGCATGAGTGGTAGTGTGGTTTCGAGCCCCGGTATCCCAGAGGATGCCTTGAGAAAAGGTGCGGTTTTCTCCCATTTCCTATGGGGTGCATGATCAGAAGCGATGCAATCGATTGCCCATGTCTTACACAATGCCTCCATCAACATCTTGTTGTCGTAGGGTGACCTTAGTGGTGGGAGCACCTTTGCCAGACCATCATCGTTGGCAAAGTCGCCTCCTGACAGGAATAGGTGATGAGGGGTGACCTCTGCTGTCAGTGTGTCCTCAGCGCGGTTTTCAAAAATCAATCGGGCGGTCGCTGCACAGCTGACATGGCATACATGTAATCTTGCCTCATACTCAATCTTAGCATCTATGAATGACTGGACTGACTTCACCTCATCCTCGCAGCTGTGTGCAAGGAAAAATTCCTCCATGTTTCTTGGCACATTCTTATCTGCAGGCAGGTCTGGATGAAAAAGAAGAGGAATCTCACTCGCTACTGCTAGTTTTGTGCACTCCCTAATCCTAGTTTCCGTGTAATTCGAATTCTTGTCTAGTGGTGAATGCGGATAGACCTTCAGCCCTAGAATATCTCTGAGCATCTGGACATCGAAGTCCTCTATTTTGCTGGGAATTCCAGCATAAAACCCAACGTTCACATAGCTCGACTCTTGAGCTCGTGCAATTTTCTCATCAAGTGTCTTCTTGTCAAGAACTGGAGGGTCTGAATTTGGCATATCAACGACTGTGGTCACACCTCCGGCAGCAGCAGCCATTGTACCTGTTTCGTAATCCTCCTTGTCAGACTGCTTTAAGTCGCGAAGATGTACATGAATGTCTATTAGACCTGGAAGTATGTAGAAACCTCTACAGTCTATCGAGCTTCGATACTGAGGTTCCTCTTCATGTTCATAAATCCCCTCAATCTTGTCGCCTTCGATTGCCACTGAGCGTACTGTTTCTCTACCGTTCTCTATGAAAATACCATCTTTGAGGAGCATATCGACGGCCATGTGACATCAACGCCGGGGTTGCCAGCGTTAGATTGACGCTGAACTAACCGTTACTCAGATATATCTGGGACCTTAAACTTGTTTGCAACAAATCTTGTGAAATCTGTTGCGCTAATTATCCCTATGAGCCTGTTACCTTTTCCTACAACAGGCAATGTATTCAGCTTTGCATCTAACATCTTCACTGAGGCATCCGCAATTGACTCGTCAGCCGTCACAAGTGGTGGCTGTGGGAGCATAGCATCTACAACACGAATCTGCCTAACTTGGTTCGCACGGTGTTTATCTGGTACTTCCACGGTAAATCGAGCCATGGCTTCAGCAACCATGCGTTCTGTTATCAATCCCAGCACACGACCTCCATCAGTGACAGGCATACCTGAATACCCCGCGGCAAGCATATCTCCTCTAGCCTTCACTAGGCGCGCCACTGGGTTGACCTGAAGAATGTCCTCAGTGGTCATGAGCTCTTCAACTTTGACTTTCTTGAACTTCTGGACCAGTTGAGAGATCTGCACCTTTGTTATTACTCCGACAAGTGCCCCCTTGTCGTCCACTACGGGACACCCGCTCATCCCACGCTCAACCATAAGCTGAGCAACATCCGTCACTTCCTCATCAGGACCTACTGTGATGACAGTATCAGTCATTGCACTAGTTACATGGAGCCTCTTTATTGAGAGGGCTACTACCTTACTCACACCCAACCTATCAGCTATGTCGGCGTATGTGAGAATCCCTTTTACATCTCCATTTTCCACTACAACTAGCCTTTCAACACCCTTCTTCCCTAGTAGTTCGAGCGCAAAGGACAATCTCTGGTCCTTGTCTATTGTGACTGGCTCGACCATAATTTGGCTCACTTTCATGACAATAGTCTCCTATCATAGATGTACTTACACAATACAAGCTGGTTAATGAGCGCGTGACCAACTAACTACGACAATTCTCACATAGATACTCGCCATCTTCTTCAATCAACTCAGTTGAATACTCTCCACAGCTATCACACTCGCCTCCATAAGCGATTTCCTCTTCCTCCTCCTCATATTTGACCCCATCATTCCTGAGACGTAAGGACTCTACGAGGATGTCAATGAGCTCTGGGGACCACCTAAGTAAGTCCCTTGAAGTGATAATTCCTGCCAAGGAATCATTCCTCAGGACTGCTACACGGCGAATGTTACTTCGTGCCATCACTCGCATGGCTTCAGTCAGTGCAGTTCCAGGCTCCACATGAATTATGGGGGATGACATGATGTCTCGCGCTGCTGTGGTCTTTGCATTCCTCTCTTCTGCTATTACACGTCTAACAATGTCTGATTCGGTTATGATTCCAAGAGGACGGTCTTGATCTGTTATGATAATTGAACCAATGTCCATTTTATTCATGGAAGTTGCAACGTCAAATACTGTTGCATCAGGAGGCATCGTTACGACATTGACAGACATGATGTCTCTCACAAACATTGAATGAGAGGGCTCAGACATTTGCTTTACCTCAATATTTTCAGAAGTTGGTCAGACGCCCAACCACCAACTGGCAGAGTGTCTTCTCGAGCTGGACTGTCACCTGTCTGATTTTAAATGTGTCTGTGTCTTTATGAGTCTATAAGACTCTCAATTCTTAGAGTTCTATCTTTCCGCCCCCGGTGGGCAACACTCGCATCATATCTTCTTGAGGAATTTGGCTGACCAAATTTGCCATCTCATCAGGCACTAGTCCCTTGAGTTGATTAAGCAATTCTTTGACAAGCTGTCCTTTCTTCAGTTCACCTGGCATTACTCGCACATAGAACTCTGTTTGAGTTGCAATTGCAGAAGGAGGGCCTGAGATTGGAATAGCATACTCCTCCTCGAGGATAACTCCTACCGCTAGCTCGATAGGCATTCTACGGATATAGTTCTTCGAGCCATACAACATCACAGCACCCGAGGGCAAATACTCTCCTGAGGGAGGACTAAAGCTCACTTGCTCAGGATTCACCCAATAAGCATCACCACTTGACAGACCATCCTGCCAAGCTCTTGAAAACGTTACTGCAAACTGTGCTGCTTCTTCCAATGTTTTCTGACCAGGGGGCTCATCTGGTACTTTGATAATTGTATACGGCGCACCATGGAGAGCTGCATGCAAGAAGACATCATTAGCCCCCATTTGACGTTTCGCAAGGTTCTCATTGCTCTTTGCATCACGTCCTCCCAGAACTAGAAATCCCTCTGACGAGATGAACCAACGAAACTTTTCATACCAACGCTTCTTTCTAGTCTTCACAGGGGGCCTCTTGACTTCAGGCTCAGAAACCTTCAGTTCTACTTTTTCCAGTTTCTCCTTTGTTTTAGCAATCTGTTTCTTGGCACCTTCCACCTTTGATTCTGATTTCTTTGCTTGATCATATGCTAATGAAGCATTGTCCTGAGCTGAGAGTCGAATGTCCAAAGTCACATCTGTACCATTCAGTTTCACGATGATTTGCCCTTGAGATGGAATGATTCTTTGAACCAACTGGGCTGATGGGATTCCCTGTTTTCTGCCTTGGTCAATCTTTGCGATAATCTCTTCCCACTGAGTTCCTCCTGATCTGGCCTTTGAAACGGTTTCCAGGACCTCCTGAACGACGGTGAAATGGGTGTATATCAGCTCTCCATTCGCTCTGAGAACTTTGGCTTTTGCTACCAATTTCTCTATGCTCTCACTCTGTTTGTCAATTATTCTTTGTAGTCGTTTCTGTTCTCTTGACAGAGCATCTTGTTCTTGTTCATCCTCCAACTCACTCTCAGACACTCCTGAGAACTCGTCAATAGCTTCACTGAATGTGTCAAATGTTTCAGTTGGAAGCTCCTGATAAAGCTCGAACCGAAATGGCAAGAAGGCAATGAATTCAGGCTCCTCGCCCTCGGAGGGCTCATCATCAAGGACTATGTTAGGTTCATTTACGCCTGCCTTTAGTTTCTCAATAAATACTGCTAATCCAGTTTGGAGGTCTGACATCGTCTGAACATCAATCTCCGAACTCATAACTTTCGGTGACACCTTTGACAAAGCACAGATCTCTTCACAGCTCAAGGAATCAAGGTTGAGTCGGCTGGCCAATGTCCTTACAATATTTGCATTTGAATCTGCTATTATTTCTTGAAGCATGTCTGGTTTGAGAGTCAGCACATCTGTTCCTCGAGGTGGTGGGAACTCATAGGTTGCCTTAGGGACTATATCACGGTCTCGCATTTTTCTATATCTCATAGCCACAAAGATGGTGTTTTCTGGGTCTAGAAGAAGCAAGTTGCCATTACCAAACAGCTCGGCAACAAGTTTGTATGAACTCTGAT
The DNA here is from genome assembly GCA_048940045.1 of Promethearchaeota archaeon. Taxonomy (GTDB): domain Archaea; phylum Asgardarchaeota; class Thorarchaeia; order Thorarchaeales; family Thorarchaeaceae; genus SMTZ1-45. Next base: position 4,992 of record JBHLOX010000036.1, on the reverse strand, counting down.
CATCTCCCACATTAATAATGATTATTCTATCCAACTCGTGTTGTTTCACTGAACTGATTCGTTTATCCCTGAGATATTTTCTCAGCACTGAGCAGAACTTGGGTGGTGTACGTGAAGCTTTCCGTGCGAACTCTGTGAGATGAATACGATGACCTGGGTGGATAAGAAGTTGTGACGTACCGCCGCCTGGCTGATAGAGCTTGAGAACAAAGATATCTCCATACTGATACACATTCTTGATGAAGGCACCTTCTGCTGACTCACGTAGCTCTGGTAGAATGAGCTTGATGTCAACGTTACTCATAGAGTCCTTCATATTTCCTCACCACGCAATCAAACCGACATGATTATAACCTCGTCGATTGAACCAGCCATCAATCAGGCAGTGATTGACGATGAACCTCGAACCATTGCAGAACATCTTCAAACGTATGTTTGGACGATGGGATGACTCCCCAAATGACCAACAGTACTATGTGAAGATTTTCTTCGCCATTATCAGCGCATTGGTCTGTGGAGTTGCAGGTCCAGTCTTCGCTGGAACCCGTGGAGTGATATTCGGTTTTCTCGTCTATATACTATCCCTCTATGTCATTCGCTATCTGCTGGAGATCTCCCTAGAAGATTTAGGTGGTACACAGAAAATGATCACAAACTCACTGCCATCATACCTGATGCTCTGGGTTGTACTGTGGACTCTGATGTATGCTTTCACAATCTCTCCTGAGATTCTAGCAAACCTTTGAATTTTTGTTGTGAGAATCACAAGGTTTCATGATTCCAGGTTGCCATTTCGACTGCATACCTGGTTTCATTCCCAATCAAACCCCCCATAATTGCGAATTGTACAAACAACCCTTAATAACATTCTTCAAAGATTTACAGAAGCGCAAGAACCTCCTTGATGGGATTGGTGGTTTCTAGACCATGGACAAACTAGACAGAGACCTGATTCGTATACTACAGAAGGATGCAAAGACACCCTTCACTAAGATTGCTAAGGTCCTCAAACAACCAGATACTACCATCCACTTCAGGGCGAAAAGGCTGAAGGAGAACAACACAGTCACACGCTATTGTGCATTGGTTCGTCCTGAAGCTCTTGGGTACACTGCGTCTGCCATCTTTAGAATTGAGATAGGTGGCCATATACTCCCCGAAATCAGCAAGGATAGGACTCACAGTTTTGCTGAGGAACTTGCAGAGAATGAACAATATCTATGGGTGGCAGTGGATGATGAACCGATGGTTGTCCATGCGCTCACAATGGGTGTAGATGAAGAGGACCTCCAGAAGCGAGCTGAGAATCTTCGAAAATCCCCAGATGTTGTGAAAGTGACTATGACTCCAGTAAGTGCTGTTGTCAAAGGCTGGGAAATCAGTGGTAATCCCAAGTGAGATGAAGTTCCATGACCCGTGCAAAAACTGGAATCACCGGACTCGATGAGCTAATCGGTGGTGGTATAATCAAAGGTAGCACAGTCCTAGTGTCTGGGCAATCTGGGTCAGGAAAGACTATCTTTGGACTTCAGTTTCTATACAATGGAATAACCAAGTACAACGAACCGGGAGTATATGTCGCCCTTGAAACACGCCCAAACGAGCTCAGAGCGGAAGCTACACAATTTGGCTGGGACCTTCAGGACCTAGAACAGAAGAACGCATTGATAATCATCGATGCAGCCTCAGGTAAAGCTGGACTGCCCACTTCTCAGAAATATGCTCTACGACGTGGTTTTGATATGAGTACACTTGCTGAGGAGATCTACAGGGCAATCGATGATACGAAGGCCAAACGACTCGTGATTGACTGCATTTCAGGGCTTGGCATCAGGTTCAATGAACCCTCTGAGGTCAGAACTGAGTTGTTTAGAATCAGTGCACTGCTACGAGAGTTGAAGGTGACCTCTTTATTCATCAGTGAAATAATCGAACCAGACTCACAGAGCCGTGCTGGTGTGGAACAGTTCGTTGCTCAAGGCTTAATCACACTCAATCTTTCAGAAGCGAACGGAACCCTCAAGAGAGAACTTCTTATCTGGAAAATGAAGCAGACACCTCACAGCCTTAAGAAACACACCTTCAAGATCGGGAAATCAGGTATCGAGATAACCACGAAGAAGAAATCCAGATCAAAGAATGCTTAGAGTAGGAAAATCAATTGGATTGCTAGATATCCTAGCAAGAGAAAGGGTATCAATGGTGGAGTTGCATTTTCATCGTTTATCTTGATTCTCCAGTAGAGATATCCTCCCATGAGCATAACAAAAAATTCGCCCCCCATCCCAGCGACCGCTTCCAGAACTGGAATGTTCAGGACTCTGAATTCAATTCCAGGACTGATTAGAGCAACAAGCAGCAAGCTCTTGACATCAGCTCCACCAATTGAACGCAATCTGAATAGGATGTAGCCCATTGCTGATACTATCACCAAAGCCGTAACATGAAGGATGATATCATCCACAAAGTGACCGGTGAGCAGAATAACTGCACCCCCCACGATACCACCCGCAGCAATGTACTCGTTTGACACTTTTCTTTGACGGATGTCTAGAATTGAATAAATCACAAGGAGTGATGTTGTGGTAAGAAACGATGAAATTGCTGCAACAGACGAGTCAAGAACCATCACACATTAGACTCCTGTTTTCAAATTGGACTACTCCCGTATATAGTCATAGCCTTTGTTCTTGATAGGAACACAGATTAAGCCCCCATTGGTTTTCGCGGGTTGTGTGTAGGGACATACTATCCCACCTCACATATTCACAGTTTAGAAGCTGATCGAATGGAAGACCCGTATCAAGTAATTCATGATACTACATTTCGTCTGTTGAAGAAGGCCGTGACCGAACTGCCCTCAGACATCAAGGCAGCTCTGAAAGCCGCCAGCAAGAATGAAACAGATGAAACAGCAAAGACCCAGCTCTCTGCTATTCTGACAAACCTAGAGATAGCAGAAACTGGTGTTCCTATGTGTCAAGACACAGGAATCATGATTTTCTATGTCAAAGTTGGCGCTAAATTCCCCTTCATGGGTGAAATCAAGGAGGCACTCACTCAGGCCAGCAGAAAAGCAACCAAAGAGATCCCAATCAGACCAAATGCAGTCAATCCTATCGTTGGAGGTAACTCCGGTGATAACACTGGTGTGAAGATACCATGGATAAACTGGGAGGTTGTGCATGGAGACTCTGTGGAAATCACAGCCTTTCCCAAGGGTGGGGGCAGTGAGAATGTCAGTATTGTGGGAATGCTAAAGCCTGGAGTTGGTCTGACAGGAGTGAAGAAACTCGTAGTTGACAATGCCCTCTCCTACATGGGTAAGGCCTGTTCACCCAATATCATTGGTGTAGGAATTGGTGGTGGCTCGGATATTGCCATCAAGATAGCCAAACAACAGCTCTTGCGCCCTCTTGATGACAAACACCCTGAACCAGAAGTTGCAAAGATCGAGGAGGAACTTATGGATGCCATTAACTCCACAGGGATTGGTCCTATGGGTCTTGGTGGTAAGACCACAGTCCTCGGTGTGAAGGTCGACTATGCCATGCGTCACCCGGCCAGTCTGCCTGTTGGTGTTGCAGTCCAATGCTGGGCGGCTCGACGAAGTACAGCTATAATCACAAAGGACCTGAAGGTCACATACCTGACCCATCCAATGGAGGGGAACTAAGATGGTGGAGTATCATCTGACAACCCCTATCTCTGAAGAGGATGCAAGAAAGCTAAAGGTCGGTGATGTTGTCTACGTCACTGGTGATCATGTATACACTGCACGTGACGAAGCACACGAAAGAGCCTTACATATGTTTGAGAAGGGCGAAAAACCACCTGTGGACTTTGAGGGAAGTGTAATCTATCACGTTGGCCCTGTGGCATGGCAAAAGGATGGTAAGTGGGAGATTGTTTCAGCTGGACCTACAACTAGTATCAGAATGGAACTCTTTGAGGATGAATTTCTTCGAAAATACAAGGCTAGAATCATTGTTGGGAAGGGTGGTATGGGGAAGAAGACCCTTGATGCCCTCAAAGAAGTTGGTTCAGTCTACTGCAGCTATACTGGAGGCTGCGGTGCATTGGCAGCCAAAGGTCTCAAGGAGGTAAGAGCATACGAATGGCAAGACTTGGGTATGCCAGAGGCTCTTTGGGTCATCACAGCTGAAGAGTTTGGTCCGCTCCTCGTTACAATGGACTCCCATGGTAATAGTATGCATGACGACATGGACAAAGTTGTTGCACGTCGAAAAGCAGATGTCTATGCGAAAATTGGAATCAAAGAGTGACTATGTTACATGGCAGACCATTGTCTGCCTATCCCTTTTCTTTTCGTCTGAACAGTAACTCTTAAAGAGAACCAGAAACCCCGACGGCCTAACCAAGGAGAGAGCTCTCCACTGGAGGACTGTAGTTGGACTACAAGACAATCATGTGCGACGTTCTTATTGTTGGCGCTGGCGGAGCTGGATGCCGCGCTGCGATAGAGGCTTCAAAACATAACTTGGATGTCATCATGTTGAGCAAGGAGCTTCTCGGTAAGGCACACACTGCTATGGCCGAAGGAGGTTATAATGTGTCCCTGGGAAATGTAGACCCAGATGATGACCCCGACACTCACTTTAAAGACACCATCGTGGGTGGCAACTATCTGAACAATCAGAAACTTGCTGAGATTCTTGTGAGGGATGCCCCACAGAGAATCTTTGACCTTGAGGACATGGGTGCTGTCTTTGATAGGACTCCCGAGGGTAAGATTGCCCAGAGACCATTCGGAAAACAGAGCTGGCGTAGGACTGCATATGCCTCTGATAGAACAGGTTCTGAGATAATGGTCACTCTCATAGAGGGGGTTCGGAAAACATCTGTCCGAGTGTTTGACGAAGTGTTTGCCACCAGACTCCTTGTAACAGATGGTAAAATCTCTGGAGTTTGTGCTGTAGATCTAAAGTATGGCGATTATCTTGTTTTCCGTGCGAAATCAGTCGTCATGGC
>JBHLOX010000035.1:0-21087 GCA_048940045.1 Promethearchaeota archaeon | reverse complement strand
GTCGGTGGTCTAGCTTGGTATGATTCTTGGTTCGGATCCAAGGGATCGCGAGTTCGAATCTCGTCCGGCCCACCATTCCCAATTCTAATTCTTATGACTGGTTTCTAAATAACCACCGCCACGAACAGCTCGAAAAGTGGGATACAGAGTAACTAATAGGACAAACACACCTCCGAATGGATAGATAATGCTTCCACTAAGATATAGAAAGAGAATTTGAATAATGAGAATTGATTGTAGAGCAATGAGTAAAAGGGCTGAAGACTTTCTTTGTTTTCTCGGGACTATACTCTTTCTTTCAATTAGAGTAAGTGAGCCAACAAGAACTACCACGACTAGAAGAAGTAATAGTCCAAGGCTTAAACCGGAGAAATAATGTTGTGCATGAATGAAATGGGATTGATCTTCTTGTAGAGCAAACTGCAGTAGGGGAATTCCTTCTGGCCAACCAAAACTCACAATGTAACTGAAAAGATTTGCATCATAATTGCGGTATTGCTGAATACAAAATGGGTACGCTGCTGGTGAAAAGACTCGCAAAGCTTCGTCCCCACTTAATGGGATTTCTGTAATAGGTGATAGACTAGCCATCACTGCAACTATGAAAGATGTGACAAGTCCAACAGAGAGTAGTTGGAAAATTTGTTCCCAACCTGTTTTACTGGCCAATAACCACGCAGCAACAATAACGATAATCACAACAATCAATCGAGTGTAGTCCTTTGTCTTTCTTTAGTTTAATATCACACCTTCTGGACATATCACTTCCGGCAGTTCAAATCTCGTCCGGCCCACCATTACTACTACTTCTTCGTGGACAGTGCATAGAGAATGATGGCAGCTGTTCCTGCAGGTCCAATATCAACATGGGCGTTTAGACTACGACATTCCCCGAGGTCCATCTCTTTTCTTGAGAAAGAGCTACTGCTCCCAGAGAGCATGATGGCTATTCGTTCTCCTGACTTTGTCAGTTCAGAGAGCTTATCCAAATCAAGCTGGTCTTTTGTGAGCACCGGAGATGTGATGAGAAGAGGATATTCAATGTTGAGGACTTCCAAGACATCTTTGAGGTCTGGTAAAACCATGAAATTCTGCTTCATCTTCATGGCTAGTCGGTTTGCATCAGGAACTCCAGCCTGTGCAGCTGAACCTTCGGCCTTTGAAACAACAAAATTTGGAAACCCGAGCCCATATACTACTTGAGCAGTTTCAATTGTTTTAGATGCAGAATGAACATTGTGTAGGACAACATAGATGTTCTTGAGATTTTCAGGCAATATTAGAACAAACCTCCTGTGCAATTAACTGGGATACGATTGGAGGAACACTCTCACCCACTTGATTGTATTGGCTATCAGAAAAGCCTGTGAAGACAAAGGAGTCTGGATAACTCATCAACCGTGCATGTTCACGTACAGTGAGGAGTCTGTTCTCATATGGATGGATGTATCGCGAAAGACCATTTATTGAGGTTGAAAGTTGGTCGGGAAAGAGCCGGACCCAATTTGGTAGGCTTCTCGTTTTTGAAACACGAAATCGTCTAACGCCTTGCCCCCAGCGTGTCTTGGAGATGGCTTTCAGTTTTTCTTCAGAGATTGGATAGTCGACATGATTTGGGACATTGATTTCAGGTTTGAAAATTCGAATCACACCGAGAGCAGGGAGGTCTCCAATAGCTTCCATGACTGTCGGTGATGTCTTCCTAGGAAGATTTAGCTTGATGTTGCTGATGAAGACACGGAGTCGTTTGGAGGGATTACCATGTTGATGTGCTCTAATCATATTGATGCGAACATTGTCAATTCCAACACGTTTGAACTCCTTTTGGATTATCTCCTTGCCTCCTGCTTGCAGTAATGCAGCTACATTCTCAATGACAAAGACCTGTGGTGATAAATCGCCAATGATTCGGATTGCATCTAGCACCAGATTTGCAGTCCCCTCGCCATAGACCCTCTCTGCAGCTGATTTCTTGCTGTCCGGATTGGCTTTACTGAATTCCTCACATGGAGGTGATGCAATAATGACATCTGGGGCTCCACTTAGAGCTTCTTCGATTTGGATGGAGTGAAGATCATGTATATCAGATTGCCAGACTGTGGATTCCGGAAAGTTGAGCTTGTAGGTTTCAAGAGCTGAAGAATCAATATCTATGGCGAAATGTGTGTCATCAATAAGTGGTCTAAACCCTAGAGAGAAACCTCCTGCGCCACAGAATAGGTCAAGAATCTTCATACACTTTTCCACCATCCGTCTGGTTGTCTTGCACATACCTCTGATTATAACAATGTCGAAGGAAGACTTCAAAAGTACCGATTATCTAGGACCTCTTCAAACTGCTATTGTGAGTGAGTGAGAATGTCGACAGGCTCTGGAAAAGGCAAGACAATTCTGTTTGGCGAACACTTTGTGGTCTATGGATTCCCAGCCCTTGCAGCTGGAATTTCATCAGAAACGAGGGCAAAAATCACACGGGTTCGTTCCTTTGGATGGAAACTTGTTGATGATCGACCTGCTATGCCTGGGTACAAGGAGAAGAAGTATGAGGAGCAAAAAGTATCGATTGATAATATGCTAAAGCACCTCGAAATCGACACCACCAAGACTGGTTTTCAGATTGACTTGGGAGGTGATCTAGTATGTGCCTCTGGTATTGGAGCAAGTGCAGCGAGCTGTGTTGCCATTGCTAGAGCTTTGAGTAAAGAGTATTCACTTAATCTGGACGACGATCAGATTAACGAAACTGCCTATATTGGTGAAATGGGATACCACGGCACTCCTTCAGGACTTGACAATACTGCATCAACATTTGGAGGCCTCATCTGGTTTGTGCGTGATTTGAACGGAGGCCCTCCTAATTTCGAAAAACTGAAACTTGGAAAAGCTGCAAACTTGGTGATTGCATCGACTGGATTGACTGCTAGTACAAAAGTTGTTGTTGGTGATGTTAGAAAGAAAAAAGAAGCAGATCCAGACTGGTTTGACTCTATCTCAGGGCAGTATGTTCAACTTGCCAACGATGCCAGAGAAGCTTTGATTGACCTGAATTTTGACAAAGTTGGCGAATTAATGAATGAGAATCACGCTTTGTTACAACAATTGACTGTTTCGTGTAAAGAACTTGACAATCTTGTCGAAATTACTCGTGAGAATGGAGCTATTGGGGCAAAGATGACTGGAACTGGTAGAGGAGGGAATATGATAGCACTTGCTCCAGATGAGTTAACAGCGAAAACAATAGCTGAGGCCCTCAAAAAGGGCGGGGCTGCTGGTGTTTGGACAACAACCTTTGGGCTTTGAGGTGAAATCATGATACTTGAAGAATATATCAAAGAATTGCAGAAAGAAGGGAAAATCACTACTGTCAAAAAGGAAATCTCAAGAAATCTAGAGATTGCTGGGGTTCTAAAGACCCTGGAACCCGAACCAGTATTTTTTGAGTGTGTGAAAGAGAGTGAGTTCAGGGTAGCAGGTAATCTGTTTTGTACCAAATCGCAGATAGCAGATTACTTTGGAATCACAGTAGAGCAGATTATACCAACCCTCACAGATGCTATTGAAAATCGTAGCAAACCAGAACTGATTGAAAATGCACCATGCCAGGAGGTGGTTGAAGACAAGGTAGACCTTGATATCTTGCCTATAATTTTCCACAACAAAATCGATGGCGGACCATACATCTCCTCAGGTGTTGTAGTAGCCGCAGACCCTGAATATGGACAGAATCTAGACTTTCATAGAGCAATGCAGATTGGCAAGGACCGAATGGTTGCCAGAGTGGTTAGAGGAAGAGATTTTCACAAGTTCCTGGAACGCAATGGTGAGGTAGACGTATCGTTTTGTATTGGCAACACACCTGAAGTCCTTATTGCGGCTGCGACCTCAGTTGAAACTGGGATAGACGAACTAGAGATTGCAAATGCGCTGAAACCGATTAGACTCACTAAGGCTAAGACTGTGGACCTCATGATTCCAGCAGATTGTGAGTTTGTGTTAGAAGGCAGAATTGTACTTGAAGAGAAGCACGATGAGGGACCCTTCATCGACTTGACTGAAACGGTTGATGTAGTGCGGCAAGAACCAATATTTGAAGTGAAGAAAATTACTCACAGAAAAACTGCAATATGGCAGGGATTGCTACCTGGTCGTTCAGAGCACAAAATCTTGATGGGAATGCCTAGAGAACCCACTGTCTTCAAGAAGATTAAGGAGCGAGGGATAGATGTTCTTGATGTCTACATAACTCCTGGTGGAGCAAGCTGGTTACATGTTGCCGTGAAGATACATAAGAAGCATGAGGAGGATGGTCTACAGGCTTTGGAGGCCGCCTTTGCGGGACACAAGAGTGCGAAACACATCTGGGTTTATGATGAAGACATCGATATCTATTCAGAAGAAGAAAGAGAGTGGGCCATGGCCACCCGATTTCAAGCAGGTGTAGACCTTCTCATTAAGGACCCCGAACCCGGAAGCTCGCTCGATCCCAGTGCAGAGCCAGGAACAAAAATTACAACAAAATGCGGTTTTGATTGTACAAAGACTATTGATACAAAAGGAAAGAGCTTTGAAAAAGCCAGGTTTCCAGAGGTTGACCTGAAGAAATACTTAGGTGAGTGATATGGGGCTCGAGTTGACTAAAGAAGAGAGGGAGATGCTTGATGGCAAACAAGGTAAAGCCACAAGAAAAGCCATGGAGATAATCACCACGCTTGGCGAGATCTATGGTGCTGAAAGACTCATTCCAGTTTCGAGTGTACAGATTGCGGGAGTGTCATATCACAATCTAGGAGAAGCTGGACTCGAGTATCTCTCCGAGATGGCAGAGGATGGTCGTACGAGAGTCTTGACCACTCTAAATCCAGCTGGAATGGATTTGGATGAGTGGAAGAAGCATGGAATCAGTGAAGATTTTGCAGTAAATCAGCAACGAGTAGTAGATGCATTTGAGAAGATGGGTGTAATCACAACTTGCACATGTACACCTTATTTGATAGGAAACTTACCGCATTATGGTGAGCACATTGCGTGGGCTGAGTCTTCTGCAGTTTGCTTCTCAAACTCTGTGATTGGTGCTCTGACAAACAGGGAAGGCGGTCCTAGTGCACTTGCTTCAGCATTGACTGGAAGAACTGCAGAATACGGCCTTCATCTCCAAGAGAATCGGGTAGCACAAGTGAAGTATGATGTGAAGGCGGAGTTAACAGAAACAGACGATTTTGGTCTGCTAGGTCATATCATTGGAGAGCAGACTGGCAAGACAATCCCCTACATCACAGGAGTAAAGCATGCGACCATGGAGCAGTTGAAGTCATTTAGCGCTTCGGTGGCAACATATGGTGGTGTCGCTATCTTCCATATGGAGGGAATCACTCCTAACAGGACCACGATTCCAGAGAAGAGTGAAACTATCACAAGAGAGGACTTGAATGCAGCACGAACCACACTGGATGATGAGGAAGCAGAGATTGACTTCATCAGTGTGGGTTGCCCTCATGCAAGTATCAAAGAGATAGCCACAATTGCAGAGATGCTTGATGGTAAGCGGGTCACTGATGGTAAGACTGTCTGGATTACGACAGCTAAACCAACTAAGGACCTTGCGAAAAAGATGGGGTACTATGAGAGAATTGAGAAAGCGGGGGCTTTCTTAGTGGCAGATGCGTGCTGTGCGGTAGCACCATTGAAAGGACGTTTCACTGGATTGATGACAGATTCAGCGAAAGCATGTTTCTACGCCCGAGGAAAGAATAAGTTCAAGACAGAGATACGAACCGTCGAAGAGTGTATCAGGGAGGCGGTGTCCTAATGCAAGGCAGGAAAATCTTCAAAGGTAAGGTTACGGGAGAGGCTCTCGTAACAGGTGAAGACATCTCCTTCTATGGAGGGTGTGATCCAGAAACAGGAGAGATAGTTGAAAAGGGCCATCATCTTGAAGGAAAGTCTGTTTCCGGCAAGGTACTTGTATTTCCCACTGGGAAAGGTTCTACAGTGGGTTCGTATGTCCTGTATGCACTCAAGAAAGCTGAGAAAGCACCGCTTGCAATCATAAACAAAACAACAGACCCTGTTGTGGCTGTAGGTTGTATAATCTCAGAGATTCCTGCAGTGGACCAAATTGAGATTGAAAAGATAAAGTCTGGACAAAAAGTGGAAGTGGACGCCGATAATGGCGTCGTTTCTGTAGTTGAATAGACCTCAGAACCTTTGTACCTGAGGTTCAAAGTCCTCAGGAGTAAAGGCTGTTTCACCTTCTTCTGGCACATCCCCTCTCTCACGAAGTGTCTGGGCTGTGAGAAGGTAGTACACCAGTGCTAGTGATTTTCGACCACGGTTATTGGTAGGAATAACAAGATCTACATTTGTAGTCACGTTATCAGTGTCGCAGAGTGCAACTACTGGAACACCAATCTTAGCAGCCTCGGATAGAGCTTGTTGGTCAGTCCTTGGGTCTGTAAGAATAACCACATCAGGCTCAATGTAGGTTCGTGGACCTGCGATGTTTGGATTGGTGAGTGTTCCTGGTACAAAACGTTCAGTGAATGCATTGGCACCGATGTAGTAGGCGAATGTTTCAACCGGTCTCTTACCATAGACTCTTCCTGATACAATCACTATTTTTGATGGATCAAATCGAGCAAGGAACTTTGCAGCCACTCGGATTCGCTCGTCGGTCTTTCGAACATCAAGTACATAGAGACCAATCGGTCGTTGTCGATAGACAAATGGTTCCATATCTTGAGTCTTCACCTGTGTACCAATGTGACAGCCTGCTGCCAGGTACTTGTCCATAGGTGTCAGAAGTTCTAAATCAGCGACTTCTATCTCACTCATTCTACTTAGCCTCCGTAGTTTCTGTAGTTGCAAAAGCCATGAAACTGTCAATAATGTCAATATGTGCAAGTAGCATTCTTCGGCAGCAATACCGAGTTAGTCCGATATTGTCAAGAACAACTGCAGGGTCTTCACCCTGTCGTACCTCTCGTTTGAACTGCTCGAACTTGTCTGCAACTACTTTGCCGCAAGTGAAACATCGTACTGGTATAATCATTCTATAATCGCCTCACCTGTATGATTTCTGGTAGCGAGAACGTGCCGAAGGCCCCCCGAATTTCTTGGGTTCTGTTCGTCGAGGATCTCCCACCAGCATTGTTCTGTCATGTTCTATCATCTTTGAGCGTGCTTCAAAGTCCTGGCTCATTCGGACCAGACCTGTGGCTATAGCCATCCTCACGGCATCAGCTTGGCTCATAAAACCGCCACCTCTAGTACGTACCCTGATATCATACCGTTTCCATCCTTCTCCAAAGAGAATCAATGGCTCCATGATACGCATACGAGCAAGCTCTGGTTGTTGAATCTCCAGAGGTCTTCCGTTGATTCTGATGCGACCTGTGCCGTCCTTTATTGTGGCTTTTGCAAGACTGGTCTTTCTCTTACCAGTACTAACTACAACTCTCATCTTATGCTACCTCCGGGTTTCTCCAACCGAGTTCATGGCTCAGGTCAGCCACTGTGATGTATTTCTGTTTTAGACTCCTGTATTTGGCACCTTCAAGTACTATTTTCTCTGAGTCAGCATACTGTTCAGGAACTCCGATGTACACTTTGATTCGTTTATATGCAGCCTTACCACGAGGTGTTGGCCATGGAAGCATGCCACGAAGCATCTTCCGGACCATCTTATCAGGACGACGTTCATGAAATGGACCTCTGCTTGGTTTGTAGGAGGTCCGAATGTTGAATTTCTCTTTGAAGGCTTCAATCACGGTTCTGCGTTTGCCTGTGATTATAGCTTTCTCAGCATTGACGATTACTATGTCATCCCCAAGAAGAGCTGCTTTTGCTGCTTTAGCTCCAAGTCGGCCAACGACCATATTCTCTGCATCGTAAACTTTGACATTCTTTGTGCTCATCAAAACCACCTATACAATGATTGTAACTCCTTTTCCTTTAGGAACCTGAGCAAGCAATTCGTTAATTGATATCAACGATCCACCAGCTCCTACTATGACAGTCCTTGCGGAGGTTGATGCATTAAGAGCTGCCACTGTCACTTTGTGTGAGAGATTACCAGATCCTAGTACTTTCCCTGGTACTACAATGATGTCTCCTGCGTTGGTATGACGATTGATTTTTCCAATATTTACTGTCGCACGTTGACGAGCTGGTCTAGCTATTAGCTCAGCAACTCGTTTCCATATTCCCACATTGTGTTTTACGGATGTTTTTCTCAGCGCATTAATGAGTGCGCGTGTATTGGGGTCAGTTGGTCCAGATTTGACTGATCTTTCCATATTGTCACACCTCATAGTGAATTCGCGTAGTCAAGGGCCAATCTGATTCTCTCTTTTAGCAACTCAGCGGCCTTTTCAACAATGACCTCTGGACTTAGTGCACCTGATGATTCAACCTTAAACAGAAAGCTATCTTTTTTCGAATCGATTGTTATTGCTCCAGGTTCACAGACTTCAACACAAGCCTCACAAAGGCTGCAGTCCAGAGTATTCTGTGTAGATATTGTATCACCCTCAATCAACAAGATGTTCTTTGGGCAAACATCGACACAATCTCCACACTGGTTACATTTTTCCTTGTTCACTTCTACTATGGGTACATATTTGTATGAAACTGTTGAAACTGGTTGAAACTTGGCGTTTTCCACACCTTTTCCAAGTCGAGCGTATGCCTCGATAATTAGGCGTTGATTGGGTGCCAGTTTTACCAAGGGGATATCGCCTGATGCTGGAACTATTTTCGGGTCTTGTGATGTCAGGTCGCGGGAGTAGATAATCTTCTCTTCATCACCTGTTTCTTCTTCTAGAGTAAGTGTACACTGACAAAGACTACAACCTTTGCCTTCGCAGTCACAATCTTCTGGCAGGTTGTAGCTATCGAGATCAGTTACAAGAGGTACTAGCCCCATCCTGTGAGCGAGCATCTCATCATACATGACACTAGTATTCTCAAGAACAAGCACTTCATCTATCGCCATTGCTGGCAACCTGGTAAGCATGGTTCTACGCAGTGCGTTAGCAAACGCGACATCCACTCCTTCCACTAGGAAGTGAACGGAATTTTCCTGTTTGTGGATTATTGTGATCTCCATTGACTCACCTGACCGTTATGTTTCAGTCCATACCCAAAAGACATTCATTCCCGGACGGACTCGCCATGCAACCTGATCTGGTCAGATGACTCACTCGCCCATGTCCTGGGCGACTTCGCCTGCTTTCTCTAAACATAAAAGGCTTGTCCTACGACCCGGCAAATAAGAATGAGTTCGGAGGTGGAGTGAAGTAGTAGTACTTATGCAGCTACTTCGATAATGTCTCGTAGTCCATTTACGATAATCTTGTACCCATCAAGGCGCTGTTTCGGGTCAATTGCAACCATTCCGACTGTAGGAACTCCGAGTAGATCCTGTACTGACTCAGGTCTCATTGATCCAGGAAGATCCTGCTTGTTAGCCACTGCTATTACTTTCACGCCATGAAGTTGACTTTTATATTTTTCAAGTAGCTGACGAGTTTTAAGCACAGCTTTTGGATAACTCTCAGTAACCACTACAACCATCTTGCTACCTCTCATGAAATCAGGCCATAGGAATTCAAAATGAGACTGGCCACCCATCTCGATAAGAGACACCTTTGTCCTACTGTCGATAGTGATTGTTCCACAACTCATGCCTGCAGTTGGTTGGTAGTTTGTATTCAACTTTGGTACCCCGTCAGTTAACAACTTAATCAGAGTAGATTTCCCAGCATAGCCGGATCCCATCAGGGCAACCTTGACGTACTGTGTCATGAGAGTTGACTCCAAGTAGAACGTGTTTGGATAATGTATAGGTTGATGTATTTCGGGTGTAATACTCGCTGTCGGAAAAACGCCACACTTGAAGCTCTAGTTAAGGCTGATGAGATAATGTGATTTTGTAAAAGGCGCCCGATAGAAGAGCTTAACAGGCAAAGCGAATTTGCCAATCGGGAGATAGTGAGATGTCCTCCAAGGGTCCAAAAATCATTACAATAGAAAAGGGGGCTCTAGGTGAACTTGGAGGACTGATTGAAGAATATACTAACCCAATTTGTGTGACTGATGACCTGATTCATTCGGAGTATTCTCAGCTATTGGAAGATGCAATTGGAAGACCCTGTAAATGGTTAATAGCTTCTACTTATCGAGCTAATACCAATACGGTTCTGGGAAATATCGATATAGTATTAGGGTTTGGTGGAGGAAGCAGTCTGGATGTCGCAAAGCTGATATCTCGGGATACTGGCATCAACTGGATATCAATACCCACAGCTGCATCTCACGATGGTATAGCAAGTGAAGTTGCATCTGTTAGTCATAATGGTTACAAATACTCAGAGAAATGTAAAGCACCACTTGCAGTGATTGCTGACACTTCAATAATCTCTAGGGCTCCTCCTAGACTAAGACTTGCAGGTCTTGGAGACATAATCTGCAAGACTTCTAGTTTGGCTGAATGGAAGCTAGCTAGTGAAGTTAAAAATGAGGACTTTGACGAAGAGGTCTATTTCATTGTAAGTAAAGCTTTGGAATCAGTTCTAGTGGATGACAGTCTTGAAACTTTAATCAGTGCCGAGATTGAAGCAGGGCGTGCCATGAGTATTTTCGGCAGTTCACGACCCTGTTCCGGAACAGAACATGCAATTTCTCATGCCATGGACAGAACAAGTGCAGAGCTACATGGATTACAGGTAGCTTTTGCTACTCCATTATGTCTTCATTATCTTCTAGAGTCTGGTTGTACGGAGCATAAACCTGGTGATATTCTAAGCTTCATGTCGAAGAGAGAGATGCCAACGACTCTTTCAGAGATGAAAATCAGTCAAGAACAATTCATTGACAGTATACATCATGGCCTTATGATCATGAGAAAGAGAAACAGGTACTCTGTCTTGACTCATCTAGATGTCGATGACAGCTCTCTTCAATCAGTTATGACGGAACTTGGATACTAAATTGTCAATACACTTCGACAGTTTTAAAAGAAGTTAGACTGACGGCGCAGGAGAGTCTATCCCTTGAAGGATAGGCTGTATTTGCATATACCGATGAAGAACTGAACTGAGGTAAAAAATAATGCCAAAGCCAAGTTTTGTAGAATGGGAGCCTACTGAGGAACTTCAGAAGAAGGCTCTTGAGGCCCTAGAAATAGCCAAAGATACAGGTCGTATCAAGAAAGGTATCAACGAAGCGACAAAGAGTATTGAGCGTGGAATAGCACGCTTAGTCGTCGTTGCTGAAGATGTTGAACCACAAGAAGTAATCATGTACTTGCCTGGTCTTTGTGATGACAAGAAAGCTCCTTACATCTTCGTGAAAAGCAAGGCAGACCTTGGAAATGCCGCTGGCATAGAGCGACCCACAGCAGCCGTTGCAATCATTGTTGAAGGCAAGGCGAAGGAACTGGTTGACGATCTCGTCGAGAAAATCAACGGTCTCCGCAAATAGAATCCAGGTGATGGCCTACAATGAGCAAAGAGGAAGAAGCAACTCCTGCAATCCCTGCTGAAGTCATTCAGCTCCTAGGTAGGACTGGAGTGACTGGGGAGATCACACAGGTCCGTGTGAAAATCCTGGATGGCAGGGATAAAGGAAGAGTCTTGACTCGCAATGTGAAAGGACCCATTAGAATGGGGGATATCCTAATTCTAAGAGAAACTGAGCGTGAAGCCCGTAAGATGAGGAGGCGCTAGTCTTGGTCGGCACCCAACGTTGCAGTTTCTGTGGAAAGGATATTGAGCCGGGTACTGGCTCTGCTTTTGTGCAAACCAAGGATGGGGCAGTTTTCTGGTTTTGCTCTAACAAGTGCAAAGTCAACAGATTGAAGCGCCGTCTAAAGCCCAGAGATACTAAATGGGCCGTAGGTTATGAGAAAGGCGGTAAAGTGTCTCGTTAGACTAAGTGATTCACTCAAAATATAGAGCCAAAGGTGGTCTTTACCACCTGAGGTTTCATCTATGCTTTTTCCACTTCTTCCTTGACAAAGTCGAAAATCACGGAAGCCAGTGTACTGATTTCTTCTGAAGTAATACCCTTCGAGTCTTTTCCTAGAAGTTCAGTTAGGGAGCGGAGAACATCATCTGATGTGTCTTGGTTCTCTATTGCGTTTTTCACGAGATTACGAATCTCAGTTGTATAATCAGCATCTCCTGAGATGTACAGATCAATGTATGCTCTAGCTTTTTCTTCAGCATCAGAGGATTCTTTGAGACCACCCTCAGTAGTCCACAGTTTTATCTCATCCTTAGCCGTTTCCGGGGCATCTGATGCATGTGCAATATTCACTCCTGCCCAAATACCATACTTACCTCGGAGTGATGTCGGATCAGCTTTTT
The DNA here is from genome assembly GCA_048940045.1 of Promethearchaeota archaeon. Classification (GTDB taxonomy): domain Archaea; phylum Asgardarchaeota; class Thorarchaeia; order Thorarchaeales; family Thorarchaeaceae; genus SMTZ1-45. Next base: position 8,719 of record JBHLOX010000035.1, on the reverse strand, counting down.
GGACAAAGGTTGCACCAAGAGCGTCGCGAACTCCTTGGATAACGTCCTCACCCTCAAAAATCATGGTTAATACTGGAGCTGAAGAGATGAAGTCAACAAGCCATGGAAAGAATGGTTTTTCCTTGTGAACTGCATAATGGAGCTTGGCTAGTGACTCCGAGACTTTCATCTCACGAAATGCAAGTATTTTGTAGCCCCGATCCATCAACGTCTTCAGAACTATTGCGCTGACTCTACGTCGTGCTGTGCCATCTGGTTTGATTATTACAAATGAGCGTTCCAAATTGATTCACCTATAGCTCTCATGATACAAAGGTGCTGTATCTGTGACCCTCGCGGGAGAGATGGGGAATATAACACATTTCATTTGGCATTCTTTGGTAAAAGCGACACTTTCATAACCATAACCAGCAGTCCCACAGCCAATTCCTTGTGAGGTGCCAGTCATGACGGAGAAAGCCAAGTTACGTTCACCAATCGTCACTGTCTTGGGGCATATTGATCATGGAAAGACCTCATTACTTGACAAGATGCGGGGTACCGGAGTTCAAGACAGAGAAGCGGCTGGCATCACTCAACATATAGGTGCCTCATTCTTTCCCACAGACACCATCCTCTCAATCTGTGGAAACCTTCTGAAAACTGTCAATACAGAGTTGACTATCGATGGTCTGCTCTTTATCGATACCCCAGGTCATGAGGCATATCTTAATCTCAGGCGACGTGGCGGTGCTATAGCAGACATTGCAATACTAGTAATTGACATCAATGAAGGCCCTCTAACACAATCTTATGAGTCACTCAAAATCTTGCAATCGGGTAAGACTCCATTCCTGGTGGCAGCAAACAAGCTTGACAAGGTTCCAGGATGGAGGGAAAAGCCGGGGATGACTCTGTTCGATGCTATTAAGGCACAAGGACAATCAACACAGAATGAAATTGATAGGAGGCTATACGAGATTGTAGGTGCTCTCTCTGCCAACAATATTCAGTCAGAGCGGTTTGATCGTGTTAAAGACTTCCAAAAAACTGTAGCAATTGTGCCAACAAGTGCAAAGACTGGTGATGGAATTCCAGAGCTGCTGATGGTTCTCTCAGGTTTGACTCAGCAATACATGAAGGATAGACTGAGTGTTTCAGAAGGCCCTGCTAAGGGTGCTATTCTGGAAGTAAGGGAAGAAAAAGGACTAGGAATAACTTTAGACACAATCATCTATGATGGAATTCTCAGGAAGACGGATACTGTGGTAATCGGTGGACTTGATGATGTCATTGTAGCCAAGATCAGAGCCCTCCTGCAACCAAAGCCATTGGATGAAATTAGAGATCCTAAGGAGAAATTCACTCATGTAGATGAGGTTCATGCAGCAGCAGGTGTCAAGATAGTAGCACCAGACATAGATGGTGCAGTGGCTGGAGCTCCAGTTTATGCCGTCACTGATTCAGGACAACTTGAAGAGATAAAGCAAAAAGTTCGAGATGAAGTTGGATCAATTCGGATTCAGACTGACAAATCAGGAATTGTTCTAAAGACTGATACTTTAGGGTCACTCGAGGCAGTTACGCAGTTTCTACAGGAGCGAAAGGTGCCTGTAAGAGCAGCGGATGTGGGGCCTATTGTGAAGCGAGACATAATCGAAGCTCAGGCATCTGGCGATACTGACCCTCTGAACGCTGTTGTGCTTGGATTTAATGTCAAGTTTGCACCAGATATTGAAGATTTAGCGGCAGAGTTGGGTGTAGAAACCTTCCTGAATGAAGTCATTTACCGACTTTACGATGATTATAACGCTTGGTTGATTGTAAAAAGAGAACAGGCAAAGGCTGAGTCTCTTGGTTCTATCATTCGACCAGGAAAGATTGAGTTGATGCCTGATTATGTTTTCAGACAAAGTAATCCAGCTGTAGTAGGCGTGAAGGTCTACGGTGTCATCAAACCCAGAACCAGCCTAATTAACGAAACTGGAAAACGTGTCGGAACAATTCTTCAAATACAGGATAGAAGTGTCACAATTGACGAAGCGACAGAGGGAATGGAAGTTGCCGTTTCAATACGAGGGCCAACTATTGGTCGACAAGTGAAGAACACCGACATTTTGTATACGGATGTACCAGACAAGCACATTCTGGCAATTAGAAAGAAGTTCATGGATGATCTTTCACAATCTGAGCAAGAAGTACTTGAAGAACTAACTACTATAAAAAGAGCAGCTGGAGCCTTTATCTGAGCTCTATTGACAATTGGCAACGTTTTTAGGCAGTTTGGGGAAAATCATCGATGCAGCGGGCAGGGCGGGCCGTTTGCCGCGGCTGCGACCACATGGCACTAGTGGCGTCAGTAACCCCGTGGAGGATGAAACCCGACCACGGTGGGTTTCGCTGTGGGACTGTGATTGGCAGTCTCTGGAGTCTGTTACGGGTATAGCAACACTCGTAGGTTTGTTGTGATTGCCTTAAACTTCCGAACCGGGTCAGGCCCTGGCGGGAACAGCCCTAAGGATGAGTAGTGGAGCCCCAGAGGGCGCTGCCTTGAGAAACGCAACGAGCTAACCTAACGTGGGAAGGACATTCGATACATCGGGAGCCGCTGCACCCTCTGATTCTTAGACTCTGGAAATAGTAGTCTACGGTAATGTTTAAGAGAAAATTACAGTCCGCAAATCAACAAGCTGAGGTTTCCGAGCCTGGTACGGAGCCAGCCTGCTATTCGCCCTTGCGTATTGCAGGCGGGCTGACAGTTGGTGTGCTAAGCACGCGAGGGTTCAAATCTCAATCACAATTCGTGATTGGGTGAGGATCCCTCCCTCAGCGCCATTAATTCTTGTCAAGTTAGGTGGAGTCGAGTGTCACAGAATGGACACTTAACCACATTATCATCGAGGGGCATAGCGTTCACAGAAGAGAATAGATTTCCACAGTTTGGACATCCGTATGTGTCGGGATTGGAAGTAGTCTGAGCTGGTAGTGCATGTTTTCTCATAGACTCGAGAATTCGTTCATCCTCTGACACATCAGTTGGAGCAATGGACCTACCTTGCGCCCATCGATATGTGGCATAGAGCCCAAAAGCAATCATGGGGATGTAGAAAACCATGTAAAGGGGTATCGTTTCAGGTGGCATCACACCGATGCCTATGAAGCCAATAAGTCCTATGACCAGAATTAACCCAAAAACTAACCATCTCCCCGGGGATGATTTGGTTTCTTGTTGATATGGGTCATAATAATCATCATTCATCATGGTGTGCACTCTACACAAGTCTAGAGCATGAGCCCTTCTAACCTCTTCTATCTCGGTCATGGAAGTGGAATATAAAATAGAGAAGGAACTCGGGCCTTGCGGGCCCGGTTCTTTGATACTAGAGATTACTTTCTCTTTGTGACCTTCTGGACGATACCAACAGCCACGGTCATTCCCATGTCACGGACTGCAAACCTTCCGAGTTGTGGGAAGTCCTTGTAGCTCTCAATGACCATAGGCTTTAGAGGAACTAGTGTGGCAATCATGGATTCTCCTTTCTTGACAAAGTCGGGGTTCTCTTCGATGACCTGCCCGCTACGCTGGTCAATCTTCTGGAGAATCTTATCGAACCTACAGGCAACCTGAGCAGTGTGGGCATGGATGACGGGTGTGTAACCAACTGTGATAGCACTTGGGTGCTGAATGACCATCACTTGACCGGTGTAGTCAGCAGCAACTGTGGGTGGTTTGTCAGTTGGACCAGCAACATCACCACGACCAAGGTCTTTCCTCTCGATACCTCGCACATTGAAACCGATGTTGTCACCGGGGACTGCTTCGGGCATTTCTTCATGGTGCATCTCGATGGACTTGACCTCTCCTTCCTTATTTGGAGGCATAAAGACGATTTTCATTCCTTGCTTCATGACACCAGTTTCAACACGACCAACTGGTACAGTGCCAACACCCTTGATTGAGTAAACGTCGTTAATGGGTACTCGTAGTGGTTTGTCGGTTGGCTTTGGTGGTAATGTCACTTCATCAAGAGCCTCTAGAAGTGCCGGGCCATCATACCATGGTGTAAGGTCCGGTGTTTTCTCCTTCAGGTTAGCAGCGTCTAAGGCGGAGGTAGGAATGAATGGAATCTGGTCAGTCTTGTAACCGATACTTTGTAAGAAACCGCCTACTTCCTCCTTTACCTCATTATATCGATCCTCGCTGTACTTGACGCTGTCATCATCCATTTTGTTCACACAGCAAATAACCGATGGAACTCCCAATGTCATCGCAAGGTATGCATGTTCCTTGGTCTGACCTCCGGGACCAACACCAGCTTCGAACTCTCCTCGCTTTGCAGACACCACGAGTAGCGCCACATCGGCCTGGGAAGCTCCAGTGATCATGTTCTTAATGAAGTCCTTATGGCCAGGAGCGTCAATGATGGTGTAATAGTACTTGTCAGTAAGGAACTTGAAGAAGGCGATGTCAATAGTTAGACCACGCTCTCGCTCCTCTTTCAGACGGTCCAGCGCAAAAGCCCATGCCCAGCTGGGCCGCCCAAGTTTCTCTGCTTCGGCCTTATGCTGTTGGAAAGTACGCTCGTCAACAGCGCCTGTTTCGTATAGGAGTCGGCCTGTCATGGTGGACTTACCATGGTCGACGTGACCGATGACCACCAGGTTCAGGTGCTCCTTTTCTTTCTTGGACAAGGCATAATTCTCCTTAATCTGTGTTAGTCGGTCCCCTAAGGTGGGAACCTGCTTGGCTCTCACCTTGTGGGATGCTTTTAATCGTTTCGACAGGTTCACTTAACCACAGAGGAAAGGAGCCTTCGATGCAGTCTAAATCCGCGGATAGTTTTACTAGAAGTTGTCATCCTGAGAGATCAGGTATCGATTTTGGTTCTTCGCTTAAGTCTTGCAGATTCTCTAAAGGAATCCATCCTTCTTCTCCCAGGGTTGTTCGCACCCATGCCCATCCGCTCTCTTCATCAAGGACAATCACTTCTTGGCCTGCGTCAATCGTCAGTTCACGTGCATTATAGTCCTTAAGAAACTGAAAATGGCTTGGCTCTGTTGCGGGTTCAAGATACGTCTTGGGAACCCAGCCATGAACATCGGAGCTGTTCTTACACCAGAGCCAACCCTCAAACTCGGTTTCTCGTTCCATTCCTATGACAGTGTCACCCTTTGTTGCTATCAGAGGAATGTGAAACTCACTCTTATGATTCTTGGTCACCTTCAAGATTCTCATCAGCTTCACTCACTAACAAGTTGTGTAATCCAATCACGAATCATATCCCAATCGCGGAAATCAATCTTCTCAGGTAGTTCTTCACCAGGAGGCAACTGATTCTTCACAATGCTCTTCACAAGAGCTCGAATAACAAGATTGTATCTCTTGAACTCAAACATTCCACCGATGAGGGCGGTAGAAATAGGGGACAGTCCCGGATATTTCTCTGGTATACTGTCTAGATACTCAGCCTGTGCCTCAGCGACCCTGTCAGGATTGCCTGCATATCCACTCACTACAAAGAGAGCAACTTTAGTCCTGGACAGAGATTCCAGTTTTTGCTCTATGAATTTTAATGGCTCCTTTTTCCACTGTCCTGTCCGAATACCACTCCCTATAATCACTAGATCATATTCTTCAGGTTCGGGAAAGGAAGTTCCCTTCTCTAGATTAATAGCATCTACCTGAGCACCAAGTTTCCTCGCTGTATTACTCATCTCTTGGACTACTTCAGCAGTAGAACCGTAGCGTGTTCCGTAGACAATCAGGACTTTGTTCATCATTGTCAGTCATGTGAAACGGTGTGCATCCTCACAAAATGCTTTCGACATGGCGTCCAATGTGTCTAATCCGCGGACAGTTTTACTAGAAGTTCATTGTTGATCAGATGTGAAGACATATGCTACGTTAGCTCCCGTCTGGACAGTCTGTAGGCTTCCAGGAGTACCGAGAATATCACCGCAGGGGTACGACCAGATGTAGCCATTCATAGGACATGCAACTCTCTCCAAGACATCACCGTATAAATCGTAAATCTCAGCGAATACTTCTCCTTTCTTTAAGAAATCACCAGGGGTCTTCAGAAACCGAATGAAGCCTCCGTGATTTGCACGAACAATACCCTGCCATGTGCATATACCGGGAATGATTGGTATTCCTTCTTGTGGTTCCACATCTCCGTCTATCATGTCAAAAGTTTTCATAATGTTAAGAGTTCCACGAACACCAACTGTAGTGGAGGGTTCAGAAATCCATCGACCATCAATGAGTTCGATAAGGATGTCTGGAACTCCATTCTTTACAGCCAAATTGGCAAGCGTGTTAGGTGCATCATCAGGAATTGGGACATTCTCAACAACATTTGTCACACCAAAAGTCTCAGCCATCTTCTCAAGTTTCTCTCTTGTGCTTGGGTTTCCGACATTGATTTCTGTGAAGAAGAGCGAGTCTGGTCTTGTGTTACAGTGAATATTGAGAACCATGTCTGCTTTGCTCCATGCCTCCACCCAGAGTGCATAGGCAAGTCTCTCTGTCGCAGTACCATTTGGTTTGTCGGCAGTCAGCGGACTAGCGCTTCCTCCACCACCAAGATCGAGATTGTCAATCCAAGACAGGTATTGATGGTGCATGAAAGCAAGAGGATTCTCTACAGGAATTCCTATGATGGCTCCTCTGAGATTCTTGGGACTGACCTTCTCCCTCATGATCTTCAGGATTACTTCAGCACCTTGAATCTCAATACCATGCTGAGTTGAAACCATGAGAAGAGTTGGTCCATCCTTCTGACCGTTCATCAAGAGAACTGGGATATCGATACTGGTTGTTGTGTTTAGTTCAACTCCCTTGATTATTCCTTTCTGGAGTTCACCTCTCTTTGCAGTTGCTGTACCGACTTTCAATTCATCAGGCATGATTTTGACCTCTCTAATCATTGGTTATAATGGTGAGTCATATCCTTTTTGGAGTTTCAATTGAGCTCATTGGATTTTCGACGAGATTGGGCCATCTGGGCAATCACTACTCCAACCACAGTAACTACGCCTCCGAGAACTTGAAGAGATGTTACAGTTTCATGGAGTACAAAGATAGACATCAACACGCCCCAGACTGCAATCAGATTAAGTATGATTTGGACGAGTGAGGCTTCAATGTTTTTCATAGATTCGTAGTAGAGTATGAAGCCAATCACAGTGTTAACAACAGCCACCCATGTCACGAGAAGCCAAGCTTCTACACTCATGGTGAGGAGAACTGTCATATCTTCAAGGAGAGCTGCGGATATCCAGATGAAAGGGAGTGCAAATAGTGTACTATAGAATGTGGTCGATATCGCATCAATAGACTTGACAGCAATTTTACCTACAATACCGTTGATTGCAAAGAAAAAGGTAGAAGCAATCACGATGAGGTCTCCAAAAAACCGCCAGAAATCAAATGTGGCATAATCCGGAGCAGTGTTCATGACTATGAGTATAGCACCAAGAGTAGCGAGTATGAGACCGAGTACTTTCTCAAGTGTGATTTTCTCATTCAACACAGGTGCAGCAATGATGACTGCAAAAATAGGCGTGAAGTTCAAGAGAAAGAGAGCATCACTCGCAGTTGTCAGTTCAAGGCCAACATACTGAATAATCTGTGAGAGGAAAGGTCCACTTAGTCCTGCAATCAGGAGGATTTCCCAATTACTTTTCACATCCTGAATGGTCTGCTTCTTCTTGTATTGAATGGTTATTATGAGAAGAAATGGACAGGCTATTGTGTATCTTAGTGCTACAAAGACAATAGGACCTACCTCTGTAAAGACAATCTTCGCAAAGATTAGGGATGAGGACCACAGGACTGTTGTTATAACGATTGCCAGATACGCCAAGGATAACCTGTTCATTCCTTACTCCTCGTAATGATTGTTAGAGAATGAACCCTCTGATAAGCAGAGCTAAGTAAGATTAAAGCACGGAAACTCCCATGCCAACTAGAATAATGGATTATCTTGCAGAACGAGCAACTCGTTCTCGTTCTTCCTTCCTAGCGATGGCAAAACTACCTGGATCGCTCTTGTAGGCAAGAAGTAGCTCATCTACCAAGCACTCTTCGAATGACTTAGCATTCTTGTGCGCTGAACGAACAGCACCAACTGAAAGATATCTCAGAGCGAGATCAATTCTTCTCTGTGGAGAAACATCTACAGAACGAGGATAAGCCATGCCACCGTAGGAGATTCGTGTAGTTTCCTCGGCAGGAGCTGCGTTCTCGATTGCTGTGACTAGGACTTGAACAGGATTTAGTCCGGTCCTGTAATTGATAATCTCGAAGGCACGTCTGAGGGTGTTGATTGCTCTCAGCTTCTTGCCAGCGCCTCTCCCAGTCCGTGTCTTCTTGTCCTTCCTGCGACCTGCGTTAAGCATCTTGTTTGCAAATCGCTCGACAATGGGAACGTTCGACTTGTGGAACCTCTTGTGGGCATGTCTGCCTGATGTGTGGGGAATCAGGACTGGTTTCAAAGAGATGTATCTAGCGAGACCTACATCGTTGATCTGTACATTTGTCGAGTCCCACTTACCAAACAAGAGAAGTTCAGGCGGCTCATGAGGAGGGGTTTCCTCGACAACTGGTTCAGCTGGTTCAACTGTTTCTTCTTCAGACATGTCTTCCACCTAACGAATTGGCTTCTCCTTTCGACCATAAATCAAAGACTCAAGACCAACTCCGTTGACCTTGATTGGTTTTGGGAACATATCTCAC
>JBHLOX010000171.1:0-5224 GCA_048940045.1 Promethearchaeota archaeon | reverse complement strand
CCTCGATACAGTGTGAGCAGTTGATGGCACATGGACGCCAACATCCGTCCCACCCTTTGCCTGTATTAGTGAAGATCTCCTCCCAAACATCACCAAAGAGGTTCTCCGCTTCTGGGTCACTCCCAGTCCTGAAGTTGCGAGTAGGGAGGAGGTCGAACTCATCCATAATTGAAGGTAGGTGTACGGTACCAATTACTCTCATTCTATTCTGTTTGGGATCAAGCTGAAGGATTTCTCCAGAGTGATCACGACCAACAGCTTTTACAGCATCAATATCTGCTGGTCCGTTCATCTCTACTGTGATTTTTTCCTTCTTCATGATGATGGCTTTGATCTTTTTGTTCCTGAAGACAGTACCAATACCACCTCTACCAGCCTGTTTGTACCTTGGGACATTCCTTCGCATATCCCACCAAGAGAAGTTGAGACACCCCATCCATGCATGTTTTGCAGCTGGTCCAGCCGTGACCACCGCCATGTCCTTGCCTTCCTTCTCAGTGTGACGGTCACCGAGTACACGTGTGATCTCATAGGCTGTGTCTGGGAGGTCTCCCGCATCATGAATCTCAATCCTGCCATGGTCTCCATCTATGAAGATGTACACATCCTTCTCAGCCTTGCCTTGAATCTCCATGGCATCGAAACCCGCGAACTTCAGGTTTGGTCCAGCGTATCCACCAACATTACTATCGATGGGAATCCCTGTCATCGGAGAGATTGAAGTGACAATCGACTTGCCTGCACCTGGATACTGGGTGACACCACCCAGAGGTCCAGTCGCTATGCATATCTCATTCTCAGGGTCATCCCAGTTGACAATCCTATCCTTTGGAAGACTATTCCACATCAGCCAGAGATCAAAACCCTTCCCCCCAGTGAAGGTTTCCTTCATCTTGTCATCCACAGGTTTGATCCTGATCTCATTGATGCTTAGATTCACATAGAGCGTTTGATTAGCATATCCACGCTCTATCTTTGGTATTTCATAGGTGAACTCCTTCAGCATAGAATCACCAACAAAGGTCTTCGCCAATCCACAGACTTCTGAGCCGTTTTCGCAGCGGGCTCACATTTGAGTCTTGTCCTCTATGACATGCATGGTCATGCATTTGGGATAAATCATAAGGATAGGTACGAAATTTCAGCATATCAGGCGATTCTTGATAGCAACTATTCGATTTTTTGATAAAAGAATATGAGATGATTTTTACTATGAATCTTAAGAGAAAAGATTCCCATGTGTTTGAACGGGCTTAGACACGCTTTCATGAGTGGCCGCGCCTTCTCGAGGTTCGGAGGCGAACAATTGCGGGAAAAGGGTAGATATTCAGAACGAACACTATTCATGTATGGTGTTAGTTTATTCATTTTACTCATATTCTCATCCACTTCCAACCCTCAGATGTGTACAATTGATATTGTGCCTGAAAAAGTCAAGGTGTACTCGCAATCACTAATCCCTCATGCGCCAATCTCTATTTCAAATGATGCAGAGTTCAAGACATTGGGTTTTGAAGGAGATGGAACTAAGACCTCGCCATACATAATCGAAAACTTATCAATTTACACTGATGTGTGGACATGCATTAGTATCAAATCGACTACTGTCCATTTTGTGATTCAGAACTGTGAGTTGTCCGGATCAAATGACAAATCTGGTACTGGTGTCTACTTTGAGAAAGTCGTAAATGGTGCTGTGATTGACTGCAATATTCATTCTTTATACATCGGAATTTCAGTACTGAAATCTGAACAGTGCGAAGTTAACACAAACAAGTTTTCTGGACTCGGTAAAGGAATCTATCTCACCCAGTCGCGGTGGATGACCATTGAGGGAAATGACATAGCTAAATCTGGCTATGGAATTCATCTAAGCAAACTGGATTACTGTGACCTTATGTCGAATATCATTATTGATTGTCAATATGGTACTTTAATTGAAAACTGTGTTGAAATTGGAACTTGGTCCAATCAGATAACAGAGTCTTTCTTTGGTTTGTATTTCCACAACTCGTTAAGAGGTGTGTCATTTGGAAATATAATCTCGAAATCCCGATATGGGATTTATTTTGCATATTCTAGGGATTGTAATATTTCCTCCTCCATACTGAAAGGAAACAATTATGGAGTTTCACTGTTAGAAGTAGATGGTGGTATAATTTCATCCAATCTTATCAAACTCAACTCCGAATATGGTATACATCTCAAGAATTGTCGCAATATCGAGATTCTTTCAAACACAATTTTCGATAATCTAGGGGTTGGCTTATACCTCTATGGGGTTTCTGGAACATCAATCCACAACAATGAAATTGGTTTCAATAGTGGCGTGAACGCTGCAGATTTCGTTGGCTCAGCTGCAAAAGATCTTGTCAACAATTGGGATACAAATGCATGGTCGGATTATATAGGTTCAATCAACTATAGCATCTCTGGAGACCGAGGTAGTCTGGATAATGATCCTCGTTACATTCTCTTCATGAATTCACCCCCTGATCAGACTGTTGAAGCACCAGCAAGTGGTTTCATAAACTGGTCAGCGTCAGCATTCAAGCCAAATCATTATGCAATAACAGTTAATGGAGATACCGTAGAAGAAGGATCATGGGGTGGTAAGGCTATTTCAAAATCATTCACTACTCTTGACCCTGGAACCTATACGTATGTCCTCTCCTTAACTACAGAGAGCGGGATAACGGCCTCCGACGATGTTGTTTTGACTGTTCACGATACGACTGCCCCGGAATGGGTTCTGATTCCTGAGGATCAGGTAATTGAGTGTGGATCCTCTTTATCATATCAAATACTTGCAACGGACTATTACGGAATAAGTAGCTGGTGGGTAAATCGCAGTGATTTCAGCATTAATGACGGTCTACTACAGAATATCGATGCATTACATTACGGTGTCTATCATCTAGAAGTCCGAGCATACGATCCTTATGACAACTATGCTGCCCAAAGTTTCAACATATTAGTCATAGACAGTATCTCACCAACCGTTGATTCGCCAGATGATATTGAATTCTTTGAAGGGGAAACTGGTCACCAGATTGTCTGGAGTGTGTCTGATTGCAACCCGTTAAGCTATGAGATCCTCATGAACGGATCTTCAATCGAGTCTGGCTATTGGTCTTCTGATATGACCTACATTCAATACTCCCTTGATGATCTATCGTCAGGGATTTACATCTTCTCCATAGTCCTGACTGATATTGCTGGCAATATAATTTCAGATGAGGTACAAGTCATAGTGGAAGATTTCGTAAATACGAATACACCTAGCTCTCCGACAACCTCACCCGGGACTGAATCGCCAACGCCAACGGGTGGAGATATGACAGGACCAAATACACTTACACTTGGATTTATTGGAGTTGGTGTTGGTGCGGCAATAATCGTCATCATTGTTTTCATCAGGAGAAAATGATGTGACCTCTACTATGAAGAACCAATTGTCGCTCCACAATATTCGCATTCTATATTATATCTAAGGTCGATTTTTCTATCATCATCAGGAGCCAAATCAGAACCACTTATTGGACATTAACATAACTTAACTTGTCTATCGAATGATCGCTTCGGAGTGGGTACTTTCTGTTTGTAAACCTGTGATCTTGGTGAGATTATCCCACGCCACTAATCTGCAAGACGACCTACATTTCCATCCGGCATAAATTCAGGGGTGCACCGTTGTACATAGGTAATGGTTACTGAAAACAAAATCAGTACAAACACACCAATGAACCATTCGAATAGGGTTGGCTAAAGTTGCAGCATCAAGTACGTCTGCTCCATCCACGTCGGTGTTACAATACTAATATCCAAATAAAAGTTTGAGAGAAATAAGATAAATCCTTTGAGATGCTAATTCCAAACGGGTATTTCTTCTGCCTGCTTATGGGAGTAGATTAATTAGATTCGTCCTTAAACTTCATTATCAATTAAGGTGTCTGCTGATGAGTAGTGAGAATTTCAATAAACTATACGAAGAGAGAACGAAGAAATCCGGCGAACTTTACAAGAAGTCCATAGAGATGTTAGTCGGCGGTATTGGCGGCTCTGGCCCCTCATATGATCCATATCCACTTTATGTGAAGAAGGCAGGTGGTTCGAAGATATGGGATGTGGACGGGAATGAGTATTTAGACTTCAATCTCTGTTGGGGCGTTCTGCTTGTCGGTCACAAACACCCGCTAATCGTTCGTGGACTTTTAGACCAACTTGAGAATGGCACAATTTTCGGACTGCCGCATGAGGAGAGCATCATTGTTGCCAATGCTCTCAGAGATAGGTTTCCCATCGAAAAAATCAGATTCGTCAACTCTGGTTCAGAAGCGACACACTATGCAATAAGATTAGCAAGGAGTTATACTGGGAAAGACAAAATCATCAAGATAGAAGGATCATATCATGGTGTTGCTGATTCATTACACATAAGCAAGAGGCCTTCATTGGGTGAGGCTGGACCATACCATCGTCCAAGTAGAATTCCATATGGAAAAGGGATTCCATCTGGGGCAGCCAAAGACACCTTGATTGCTCCCTTCAACAATGCCGATGTGATAAAGGACTTGCTGGACGAGCGTCTTGGTGAGGTTGCTGCTATAATCGTAGAACCAGTGATGATGAATGCTGGTGTCATTCCGGCTGAGAAGGGCTATCTCAATGAACTAAGAAAACTTGCTGATGAGTACAATCTTGTCCTGATCTTTGATGAAGTCAAGACTGGTCCAAAGATCTCCTATGGTGGGGCAACGGAGTACTTCAGCGTGACCCCTGATCTTATATGCTTGGCAAAGGCAATTGGTGGCGGCCTGCCTTTGGGGGCTTGTGGTGGTAAGACCGAGATAATTGATGAGATTGATGATGAAGGTCTCTTTGGGACATTCTCTGCTAATCCGATGTCGATACGTGCAAGTAAGATCACGCTGACTGAGATTCTCAAGAGGGAGGCTTACACACACCTCGACAAGATGGGCAATGATCTCATCAAGGGCTATCGCGACATCATCGCAGATCACAAACTGAAGGCTATTGTTCAGGGGATTAGTGCATGCGGAGGTATTCTCTTCACTAAAACTCCCGTACGTGACTACAGAACATGGACCACTGTTGACAAACCCCTTACTCACAAATATTGGGTTTCAATGGTGAACGAAGGAATCATTCCAATGGCATATTGTGCCGATGAAGAATGGCTTGTATCTGTTCAACATACTGA
>JBHLOX010000034.1:0-21160 GCA_048940045.1 Promethearchaeota archaeon | reverse complement strand
TGATGCTTCAGCGAGACCTCTCTCTCCAGCTTCTGTTAGCTGGTAGATGATCTGTCTGCCCTCCTTTCTCCCAACTATAAGTCCGCCCTCTTTCAACTCCTTAAGCGCTGGATAGATCGTTCCAGGGGTTGGCTTGGTTCCTCTCCTCTTGGCAATCTTCTCAGCAATCTGTTGTCCATTCATTTCTTCTTTATCAAGTTCCCACAGTATCTGAAATGTAAGAAGTCCCCTCATATCGCAACAATCAGGCGGACAACATTGGTCAGATTGTTCGAGGTCGGACATACCATCTATTGGAAGTCCTATAGCTAATAAACCCTTTCTCATCTGCATGTCCAATTTCTTTCTGCGAAAGAAATATTTATATTGGATACCCAATACTTCCAAGATGTATTGGACACCCAATATAGTTGGTGATTGAATGACTGAAGACAAAGTTGCTGAGGAAATCCTTCCCAAAAGCGGAATCCAGAAGAAAATCAAGTCTGACCATTCATGTCAATTATCATGCGGTGGCAGTAGTGAATTGAATTCTAATCCAAACAAATTGGTGGTTATATGACAAAGAAAGTCAGTGAAATGAAATCTGATGAGATTAAGGAAGCAGTACGGGATGCATATTCCCGTGTTGCCGAGGGAACCTGGACTGAAGATGAGCAGTCACCCAGTTGTGCTGACTCAAGCTGTGCTCCAGCTCAAACATCCTCAAGTTGCTGCGGACCACCTCAAGAAGAGGTTAAAGTCACGAGAGTAAACCTTGCAGAGGCCTTAGGTTATGATACTGAAGGTATGCCTACTGGTGCGGTAGAAACATTCGCAGGATGTGGAAATCCTGTTGCACTTGCCAGTCTTAAGGAAGGCGAAGTGGTGCTTGATCTTGGAAGTGGCGCAGGTCTCGATATGTTCGTAGCTAGCAGGAAGGTCGGTGAAACTGGTAAGGTCATTGGTGTAGATATGACTCCTGCAATGATAGAGAGGGCAAAGAAGAATGCTGAGGAACTTGGAATAACAAACGTTGAGTTTCGATATGGCGACATTGAGGATATGCCTGTTGAGGATGATTCTATTGACGTTGTGATTAGTAACTGCGTCATCAACCTTGCTCCTGACAAGGGGAAAGTGTTCCGTGAAGCATTCCGCGTCTTAAAGCCAGGAGGTAGAATAATGGTTTCGGATATCGTACTCTCCAAACCCTTGCCAAAGGAAATCAGTGATCAAGTTATCACCTATACCGGATGTATCGGTGGAGCTATATTGGATGAGGAGTATCTGCAACACATGCGTGATGCTGGATTCAAGGATGCTAAGATTAACAGCAAAGCAGGTGAGAGCATATACGGCGCATATAGTGCCTACATTGCTGGGACCAAATCTGAGTTATGAGGTCCGGTCAAATGGAAACTGATGTTGAAATCGACATAGGTACTCGTCTCGTCAAAGTTCCAGTCAAGGTCAATGGTCATGGACCATTCACCTTTGACTTGGACACAGGAGCCTCTACCACTACAATCACTCCTCAGCTTGCTGAAAGTTTAGGAATCAAAACACGGGCTGGTGAACGTTCCGAAGCTCGTGGAATTGGTGGTGGTATTCCAGTCAAGTATGCAGACGCGGCTATTGGAATAGGTTCACTTGAGTTTGATGAGGACGAAGTCTATGTGCTTGATGTGAATGCCATTTTGAGGGCAAAAGGTGGACGCGAGGGGGTTTTGGGTTATACTACCCTAAAGCACTGCACTATGTCTTTAAACTATGATGAGAAAAAGTTCAGACTGCAAAAAGGTGACTCTAGTAGAGATCTCTGCTGGACTCCTTTCAAATTCATAAAGGACTCGCACCTTGTTGGGATTCCTGTCTATATCAATGACAAAGGACCATTTGATTTCGTACTAGACACGGGAGCAGGTAATACAGTCATAACTCCAGACCTTGCTGCTCAGATCGGACTTGAACCCAAACCTGTTCAGGGTATAGCTCGTGGAATTGGTGGGGATCACCTACTTGAACTTACTGAGGTACACAAACTGGCTGTGGGAGATGCTGTGATTTCTTACACCTCTGCAGTCGTTCTCGATTTAAGCAAAGTTTCACCTAAAGGGAAACTTATTGAGAATGGGATAATTGGCTATGACTTCCTAAGCAGGTTCGAAACAGTAATTGACTACCCGAGGATGCGATTCGCCTTTAATCAGCACGCTTCATAGACTTCGGAAGACACATAGGGTGTTTTGCTCATGTGTTTTCGTGGTTTTCGAGATGGGTGAAGAAAGCACGTACCAAGGATTTGACGGCACTACCATGTTGTTACGAATCTGGAGACCCGAAGGTGAGCCAAAGGCTGTTGTTTTAGGAATTCATGGATTAGGGTCCCACAGTGGGCTGATGGATTTCATGGCTGAGCAGTTCACATCACGAGGATACATATTCTATGCCCCAGACATGCGTGCATTTGGCACATACCCCGGAAAGAAGGGGCATGTAGAAAGCTATGATGAATATATCTATGATATGGACTCACTAGTGGCATATCTGAAGCTTTTACATCAAGAGGGTAAACTGTTTTTGTATGGACATTCTCTCGGCGGCCTGCACGTAATTCGATATGTCGCAAATCATACTGATGAAGTAGATGGGATTATGATTCCTTGTCCAGCAGTGTCTGAACGACTGAAAATGAGTGGTGCCACCAGAGCTATTGCTAAACTTCTTTCAAGATTCAACGTGAAGATGTATTTTGACAATGGGCTTGATTTTGATTTGTTTTCACGAAATCAGGAGGTTGTAAAGAGAAATCGGGAGGACCCACTCAGATTCGATAAAGCCACACCCCGCTATGGTGTTGAAGGTCTAAAGGCTAGTGAAGAAGGATTCAATCTCGCAAGTAAAATCACACTGCCTGTCATCCTACAACAAGCAGGAGAAGATCTGATTTTAGATCCTAACCGCAACAAAGAGTTCTTCGAAAATATAGCCTCGGAGGACAAGACTTGGAAACTTTATCCTGGTCTCTATCATGAACCTTTCCAAGAGGAGGGTGGTGAAGAAATCCTATCAGACTTGTTCGCTTGGTTAGAAGACCATCTATAGAATTGATGTAAAAATCATTTCTGCCTGCTGGAATAATCGTGTATAGTGACTGTGTGATTCGTCGTCATGTTCCAAGAGTCACTACATTGTTCACTTCAACAAAGGGATTGATTGAACCCATAATTGACCCAGATGCCAATACTGCAACCATAATCGAATTGAGATAAAGCAAACCTTTGGGATAGTCCTCCTCACTCTATCCCTCAAACCCTTTCTTTTGAAGAAAATCGCTCAACTTTGTATCAATTGATTTAATGTGTTTGACTAACCAGTTGATAAGATAATTATTGACCCATTCACTAAGCTGAGCAGTGGCACCATCCTCTTCAAACTCCATGACCATCTCATTCAGTGTTGACTTGAACTCGTCATGCTGCCCTTTGTGAAAATCACGACCGGGATAGTCCATATTATACATGTGCTTCTCTTCAGTAGAGAAGTGGAAGTCGGTATAGTCAATCATGAACCCAAGAGTCTTTCCAATTTCAACGGCACCTCGACTTGAATTGACTGCATCGGAAAGATCTTTGATTCTTTGTATCAACAGTTTATGTTGTTCATCAATTAATTCGACACCTACTGAAAGGCTATCATCCCACTGGATTTCTGTCATAGGTGTTCCCCTTCACGCTTAGTCATAAGGATTGTTCTAGGTCTATAGTTCTGAACTTGAACTATGAAAACCCTTTTATGCGCGCCGAGGATTCGACGCCGCCAAGCCTCGAGATGACTAAAGGATAGTCCGTCTCTAGCCCTATCGATGGTGACATTGGATGAGCAAGACATACAAAGCTTTTGCATTCTTCTTTCTGGTTCTTTTCGTAGCCAGCTTAGCCACTCCCCTTTCTTTCAAAGAGAACCTGATATCTAATGCATACAAGAATCCATCATTTGAAACGGCAGCGACCGATTATAATGTGGAGGTCAGAGTCTACAACAGATTTCAAGCTTTCAATGATGATGACTTCGAGTTCAGAGTCTTGAATGGATCACTGCCATTAGATACCGCCCGAGTAGGTCTCTACAATGCAACAACTGGAGTAAGTCTCTATAATGCAACAACTAATGGAAACGGGTATGCTGAATTCAATAATCTCCCCCAAGGTGTCTACCAATGGAATGTTTCCCATGATCTCGATCCGGTCACTCCACAAGCAACTGGTCAGATTGTATCAGATGGGCCAGAAGCTAATGTCCACATTTTATTTGGAAATATCGATTGGGACAATGACGATGACGATTTGAACGCAACAATAACCGATATTGAGGGTGAACCAGCTCAAAATCTTAACTTCTCAATCCATTATCTCGGCAATAACTCGATTTGGGCCCAGGCTGAAGTCATTGATGGAAAAGTTGGATTCGTAGATCTTCCTATAGATAACTACACTTGGAGAGTTACAGTTCTCGATGATCCGACCTACAAGGGATATCTCTTAGATGAAGGAACTGTCGAGTCTAACGGTACACAACTTCTGGTTCACTATAGTATTGGTCGATTGACTGGAAATCCTGACTACCTCGATTTGGAGATTTTCACATACTATGAAACAAGCTTGGCCCCGATTGTGGGGGTTGATATCGAAGTAACTTTCCAGAATGGTTCATCTTACGCCTCAAAGGTCACGCCAGCAAACGGTACTGTGATATTTGTCGACTTGCCAGCTGAGTTCATTAACTGGACTGTGACATACATGGGGCAACCTATTGGATTGGGTGATTACTTCTATAATCTCACAGCCATTGAATATGATTTCAAAGCTCCAATTGTAACTGGACACGGTGACCTCGCGGTTCTTGTTGGTACAGAAAATGTAACTCTCACTTGGACTCTTGAAGATGAACATCCCTACTCTATTGAGGTGTGGATCGGCGATACCCTTGATTTGACAACGCCGTGGACGAACACAACCTTTGATTATATCTATAATGTAAGTGCCTCAATCTCTTCATCTGAAATTGGAGAATATGAGATCAAACTTGTCGCTTATGATTTGAACTCCAACTCTGCATTTAACATAACAAGATTTCGGATCTATGAGAATGTGACCCCAGTCATTGAGGGTCCTGATCCCGTTGAGTTCACCTTCTCGGAAATAGGGTACTCCCTTTCCTGGAATGTTACTGATGAACATCCGGATAAGTATGAACTTCGTATGAATGACGAAAACCTCATCAATGGGACTATTAATCCTGACGAGCCGGTCATAGAATACAGTCTTGATGGTCTTGAAATTGGCGTCCATAACTTCACATTGACTGTCAATGATACAAGCGGCAATACTGCAATGAACAGTGTACTGGTTACAGTACATGCAGATGATGTTCCTCCAGTAATAACCTACACTCCTGCGGACATCTACTACTCTCAGGGAGACACTCACCAAGTGTATAACTGGACAGCTTCTGATGACTTCATGGACTACTACGAAATACTTGCTGATGGTGTTGTAGTCCTTACCGAGGACTGGACAACTAATCTTATTGAATTCGATTTCTCAGGATTCGCTGAGGGTGAGCACAGTGTAACTTTGAGAGTCTATGACCTCGGTGGCAACATGGCTGAGTCCACAGTTATGGTCTATGTGTCTGTTTCAACTGCATATATCTACCTAATAGGCACAACCATTGTCGCTGCAGTAGCAATCGTATTCATTGGCATCGTTTGGTTCGTGAGATATCGTTAGATTACTTGGCGGTCCTCAAAGGCCGTCAGCCTTTTATCTCTAGCAAGAGAGGTCAGAAGAGCCACAGCCATATTTGGTTGTGAGCTGACACAAAGGTGAAAACAGTGAGCTACATTCACGTAGGTGACGTGCTTGAAGGTAAATATGAAGGTAAAAAGATCAATCTTCGTGGCTGGGTCCATCGGATTCGAAAACAGAAGAAGATGGTGTTCGTCCTTCTCCGAGACCCTTCAGGTGTCGTACAGACAGTAATCAAGAAGACAGCGGTCGGCGAGAAAGAATATGCTGATGCAGAGAAGATGCTAATTGAATCACTCGTCACAATGGAAGGAGTAGTAAAAGCCGACTCTCGTGCAGAGGGTGGGTATGAAGTCCAAGTCGAAAAGTTTGAGGTCTTACACTTCGCTGAGGAGTTCCCAATCACAGAGCATCAAAGCACTGAATTCTTGAATGACAATCGTCACCTTTGGATGAGGTCCCGCAAGCTCACGAATGTGCTAAAGATACGGGATGAAGTATTTCGAGCGACAAGAGAATATCTCAGAAACGAAGGATTCTATGAAACTACTTGTCCTATGTTTGTATCAACGATGGGTGAAGAGGGTGCTGAACTCTTCGAGGTTGAATATTTTGGAAGAAAGATGTATATGACACAGACCAGCCAAATGCATCTTGAACCACAGCTATTCGCTATGGAGAAGGTCTTCATTCTAGCCCCCTCATTTAGAGCTGAGAAATCCCGGACTCGAAAACATGTAACAGAGTTTTGGCATCTAGAGGTGGAAGAATCATGGTGTGACCATGAGTGCAACCTAAAGCGGCAGGAGGAGCTTATTTCCTACATGTGCCATTCTGTTGCAAACAAACGAAAACGCGAGCTTCGCGAGTTAGGGGTCGATACAGCTCGATTGCTAGCTGTGAATCCCCCTTTTGATAGGATGACCTATACAGAAGCTATCGAGTCCTGTAGGAAGGCTGGTATTGATATCACATGGGGCGATGACATTCGTGCTGAGGCTGAGGAATACTTGACAAAGGATAGTGATAACTTCCTATTTGTGGAGTTTTATCCTAAGGAGATAAAATCATTCTATATGAAGCACAATCCTGAAGATCCACGAACTTACAAGAATAGCGATCTTCTTGCACCTCGAGGATTTGGGGAAGTGATTGGCGGAAGCGAAAGAGAAACAGATGCCCAACGTCTGATTGACAATCTGATTCGTATTGGTGATAATCCTGAGAAATACAAATGGTACATTGACATCCGTCGATATGGAAGTGTCCAACACTCTGGTTTTGGAGTAGGTATGGATAGAATGATAACATGGATGTTAGAACTTGACCATATTCGTGATAGCATCCCCTTCCCAAGGACAGTCAGTCGAGTATTCCCCTAACTGTCAATTGGACTTGATTCAAACCGCATGAATCTCCAATATCATTCTGCAGATTTGAATAATACAACCTCGTGGAGTGTTGAACCAGTTTCCTTATGGGTTTGACCTTTGAGATTGACCTCTAACTCAAAGTTGGAGAGGAGACGGAAGTATCCGGGTTTCAATCGAAGGAAATTCTTCGCAAGAAACCGAAGAATTGGATTGAAGTTGTCCAACATGTCTACAGCCTCAAGAACTTTTGAAACTCTAAGATTAGCCTCCATTTCATCAGGAACTCGGATTCTGAGATTGTGTGGATAGCTATGTTTTGCACTACTATTATACTCAAAATCATCAATTGAAAATTCGAAATCTCCAGTACTAAGAATCGGTTCCTGACCTTTTGCTAGTAGTAGGACCTTGATCTGGTGATTGTCAACTTTCTCATTGCATTGAATGAACGCAAAAGAAACTGTGAAATTGTCTGTATATAACCGACCCCACATCCAATACTCAATTATCCTTTGGAAGGAGAAATTCAACCAATTATGATCATGATAACCTACACCATTGACAGACATTGTCTGCTCACCATCACGGATAGTTCCTTTTACTGATGCTCTTGCGAATGGAACAATCCAAGTCAGGTAGTCCTTCTCATGAAAGTGAATGAATCCATTTCCTGGCTTCCAACCTTTCACCTCACAAGTATAAGTAAGATCAAAAGCAAGCTCCCCCTCATCAAGATGAAGTTCATATACAGGAAGGTCGCCTTTATTGTAATCGACTCTCATGTAGTTATTACCAATTTTAACATCTGCTTTCTCTCTTGAAGCAAAAAACTCAGATTTGTCATATTTGACAAACTTCTGAGTCTTTCTACCATCGGGTCGTAGTAGAACGAGCTCAACACCTATTTTGCCAGATGTTGGTCCAGGATTTGGATATGCCGCGTAGAAGAAAGCAACAAGCGTGTAGCCACCATCGAGATGAGCATCAAAATACCACCATTCATACTGGTTCTTTTTACCCACCTCGATATGTAAAGCATCATCCTCTGGGTCCATTGGAACAATTGAACCATCACGTCTTCCTGGACCGGTCCAGCCTTCTTTAGCATCTTTACTGATTATGTCTTTCATTGTCATTCCTCGCTCCTTGTTGCTGAAATATAGTGACTTGAGTCCCCGGCATTCTTAGGGTCAAAGGTTGTCTTAATCTTACGCAACCATTTTGGATAATCCATGGTCCGAGGACCATAATGGTCATGTACTTTGTCACCTACAATGAAGAAAGGCATTCCGAGTGCCTGTTGCAGGTCAACCTCGTTGCACTCATCCTGATATTCTGCATAGCCTTTGCACGAGTCATTTGATACTGCATTGTAAACAGTAGGCACCTCGAGATGTGCAGTATGTCCTCCCTCATAAGCTGTAGTCCACACCCCTTCACCCCGATCATCGCCAATCACACCCTTCTCTATATACTTGAACTTGATGGGCTGGTTCACTTTAGCAATCTTCACTGCGAGAGCAATTGTATCCATTCCACCATGCGTGCTTTGGAAGCAGTTGGAGAAGCGGAATGCATGACCCCCCAGCATGTTCCGTACAGACTCTGCATAATGCGCGTTTCTTGGAGCAATCAATCCATCCTCAATGAGGTCGTTTCCTCCATATTTCTCCATAATAGCTTTGATGAGATTCGTTCGATAGTTGAACTCACGTTCAGTATGAGCTGTAACGAGAACTATGAAGAACCTCTTTGCATGCAGTAGCACACCTCCAAAGATGGCTTCAAGGGCTTCCATCTTTGTATCTGTGAACAGACCTGCCAGTCCCTCAGCTGATGAGCAGGTTGCCATCATAACAGCATCGTGGTCATTGACTTCATAGAATGCAGGTTCAAACTGCTCCCACTCTGGGAAATTCAGAACAAACATCTTCCAATATGGTGGGACTTTCCAATCATAGTGAGGAATAGTACCCTTGATCTCCCAAGTGAAATCTTTTGGAGCTGGCCATGAATAGAGTTTGATGGCGGCCTTTGTGAACACACCAAGACCACCATATGCACCCATCCAGCCACGGATCACCCCTCGCATGCTGAATCCTGGTCCATCGCCGCTGAACCATTTCCCTGTGTACTCGTAAGACCCAACCTTTAGTATTTCACCATTAGGGAGGACCCATTCTACTCCCAGAAGATTTCGGCCACTGAATCCAGTATATGGCGAAGTGAACCCGGGTCCGACGAATGAGGTGTGACTTGCCAGAGGTGAGGTTTGTGGTCCAGCACCTTGTGCATGATGCATGAGTCCATACTTGAATAGCTCTGCCTGTAGTTCTGCGTTGGTCACATATGGCTCAATGACAACATACCTGTTCTTCGCATCGACCTCGAGTATCTTATTCATACGTCGAAGATCGATTTGGATAGACCTTGGATGTGAAACCCCAGCCCAAGGACCCATGCCCGTACTGAAAGGTTTGAACTTTACATCATACTCGTTGCACAGTCTTACAATGGCTTGGACTTCCTCTGTCGTTTCAGGAAGAAGAACTGCAGCAGGTCTGATACCAAACCGTGAGGGCTCTTCTCCTCTCTGCACACTCTCTATCTCGTAACCCCATTGGAAGGCGTATGTGTCCAGTATTGAAGGAGTTCGTGTGATGAAACGCTCACCCACGACATCGCTGAACTTCTTGTAGACATCCTCCTCTAACATCTACGCACCTCCTTCCAAACTCCTAAGCACAAGTTGTGTTAGGTCGAGAAAATCCATGGGACTCTCCCTGACCTTCATTGCATCTAGGAGACTCGTTTTGCAGAATGGACACGCGGACACCATTACTTCTGCACCAGTGGATTCTGCTTCCTCAACTCGTTCATTTGAGGCAAAGAGGGTGAAGTCAGGATATGCAGACTTGCATCCAGCTCCAGCTCCACAGCAATAGGCATATTCTCTAATTCGTTCCATCTCAACAAGCTCTACACCAGGAATCTGTTTCAGAACGTTTCGCGGGGCATCATAGACTCCATTTGTGCCTTGCCTGAGCGGTTTCGGAGGGTCCCAGATGTAAACCTGAGACAGAAGCTCCTCTTTCTCACCTTCATAAGGCTTGTAAGGTTCTGACATCCTCCCGAGATGGCACGGGTCATGATATGTGACCTTGAGGGGGATCTCCTTCACTGGTTTCAGTCGACCTTCCTTGAGAAGCTGCTCCATAAGTTGCGAGGTATGAATCACTTCAAAGTCGTGCTCAACAAATCGTGGATACTCGGTCTTGAACATGTTGAAGCATCCAGAACAACTGGTGACAATCCTCTCTATTCCCTTCTCGGCGAAAAGTGCAACATTGTTCACCATGATGTCTAATGCAGCTCTCCTATCTCCTACTCGATAGACTGGACTTCCGCAACAAATTTCGTCAGTGCCTAGGACTCTAAAAGGTTCATTGGCTGCGTTCATTATTGCTGCGGTGCTAAGAGCTATCTCTTCCCTCCTTAGGGCCGCAGTGCATCCAACAAAGTAAAGAGTACTAGAGTCTTCATCTATCTCAATATCATCAGAAAGCCATGCCGACCTTTTTTCAAGTGGTTCTCCATAAGGATTGTTGTTCCTCTTAACAAGCTCAATGTACCTTTTGTGCGCAGGCATTGGACCTGCACCTGACTCGACAGCTTGAACTCTGAGTTCATGAATGACCTCATTTGGCTCAAGATCATACACCCACTTGCATGAAACCTCACATCCTCCACAGTTAGTGCACTGATAAAGAACATCAAGCATTTCAGGGGTCCACTCAAGCCGACCCTTATAATAGGCATTTGCCATAATCATCCTTCCACCACCTGAGTAGGCATGGAAGTTGTAGTATTGGATTGACGGACAGATGTGAGACCACCGCTGACTCTTTATCACAATCTGTGGGATGTACTTGCACTTTGAGCAGCGGACACAACTATCCATCATCTCCTCAAATTTATCCAGAGTCATTTTGGCACCTCCTTGAAGCAGAGCGTATTTGGATTCAGGATATTGTTGGGATCAAAGATTGCCTTTACACTCTGAATAGCTCGGACCATCTCCGGGGATGTTTGTTCGAAAACAGCATCATTAATGGACCCATATGGTCGACTGAAGAATGCACCCTCACTCAGAAGCTTCATCCGACCCTCCCTTAGGAGGGCGTTTAGTGATTCTGCCTCCCTAGCATTTGTGGGATCTGCATAGAGGTCGAACCCACAATGTGTCGCTATACCTTGAACAACAGGTTGAATATAAGCGCCGATTTGCTCCTCTGGAAATCCAATGTGGTCTGCAACTTCGTTGAAGACTTCATAGAATCTTTCAACTTTGTCCAGAATTGTAGTGAAGAGAACTTCCCTGCAAATACCTCTCTTAGCATATTTCCAATAGTTGTCTTCACTGGGCCTATTGATGAGTGACTGCATTTCCTCAGCAGTTAAGTCACCAAGGTTTCTAGTGAGCTCAATGTTCATCTCTCTGGCAATGTCTTTGGTGTCTTCAGTCCGATACTCTAGTTCTTCCATGGCGAGAATTCCATGCCCAGACAAACCAATAACTAGAATCCAGTTTGGCAAATTCTTGTCATCGCCTAGGGCTGCAGATAGAGCTGTTGAATTAATCATGAAGTGCTCATCCACAAGTCGACGTCTTAAGAGAGCATAGTTGAAATCCTCGAACTCTGACAGAGCTTCTGCCCCAGCAAGATAGATCTGATGTGCCTTAGGTAATAGCTCGCACTTCATTGTAATCCAAGTTGTGATTCCAATTGTTCCTTGTGAGCCTTGGATAATCCTGAAGGGATCAAACTGTGAAGGACCCTGGGGGTTCTTCTGAGCTTGTCCTGAAGCCCATTGTTCCTCTAATGATCCAGGACCTGCGGCTGATCCTGTACGCAACATATCTCCTGAACCAAACACAGTTTCTGTGCACAATAGTGGGTCAGAGAGATCCCAGTGAAAACGAGGAATTGTAGTTGGTTCTCTATCAAGACAACTTGCTAATACTGACTTTGTCGCCTTCGGAAGTAGAGGCATCAGTGGTCTGAGACCATTCTTCCGGAGTTCAGGGATGAGTTGACCAAATGTGACTCCAGGTTCAATCATAGCAACCTTGTTCTTGGTGTCAATCCGAAGAATCCTATTCATTCTACTAAGATCGACAATTACTGCATTGTCCACCTTGGGTAGAGAAGAACCCCGAAGTCGAGGGCCTCCAGAACTCACAGGAACAAGTGCTACTGAGTTTGAGTTGGCCCAAGTCACTATCTCTACTACCTCTTCAGTTGACATAGGCCAGACAACCAATAACGGAGAGTAGTTTCCAGAGTATTTCTCAAGTATTTCTTGTTTGTTGGATACTCTATCTTCTCCAACAATCTTGGTCACCGCTGTAATCATGTTTGTGTCGCTCATCTTTGTTGTGTCGGTGTTATCCCTGTTCGATGACTATCCCAGTTCCTCCAGCAGGGAATTTGAAGGTTATTGCATCGCTTTCACATACCTGGGCGCACGCTCCACACTCCAGACATTGTGAGGTATATTCGTCAACGATGTACACTATGCCCTCGCGTTTTTTCCAGAGATTCATGACGCAGATGATAAGGCAACGGTCGCATAGAGTACACTTGTCGTTGTCAATGCTGATGAAGTCACCAGTCCCAGGAATCCGCTTCACGAGTTTCTTGTGGTCAATCTTCATCTTCATTCCTCCTCCTCATCAGCCATGAAGGCCATAGCTAGAGCCTCCTCAATCTCTGGCATCTCAGTGAGTAATTTTTCAGGATCTGTTAACATATCCATCCTGTCCTCGCCCAATACTGAAGTCAAAAGTGGAATCACCTCTTTCACAATGAATGGCACCAGCTGAGGTAGATATTGCTTGATTCTCCGTGCCACCTGTCGTATTCTCACAGGGTGGGGCTCTGACCAGTCAATGATCCCGCCAATAATCTCCATGAACATTGGTACGAACCAGGACATTGATTTCCTTGGACTGAATGGGAGTGCCATCCAGATACTCTGCAGTTCCGGACCCGACTTGAAGTCCTCTCCTACAGAAGTTGCCATCCATTTTTCATCATAACGTGAGAGAAACTCCTTGGAAGTGTCACCAGCGGATATTGCCTCTGCTACGGTCTCAATTGCCGCTCTTCCTGTCACCATTGCAGGGTAGATCCCTTCAGCCTCAAGTGGACATGGGAATCCTCCAGCATCACCAATGAGTATCACATTGTCAGTATGAGTATTCTCTGGCATTCCTTGCCACGGAAGAAGATGAGCCTGGAACTCTCGAGGTTTGGCATCTAGGATTCTTATCAACCTCTGGAAATACTTGAGATTGACCACCTTGTTAAGATAGTGAACTGGGTTTTTATCCCACCAGGTCATCCAGTTTCCAAACCCAATATGGAAACTAGAATTGAAGAAGACTTGATAAGCTGCGGGAAATGTGGCGGACCACCATACAGCTAATGCCTCATCACCCATTATGTCATCTATCTTCGATGATGAACACTCAAAGTCATATTGGAGTGTCAGTGTTGTATTCTTCTGCCCCCATCTCCTCCGAAGACCTGATTGTTGGGCAACCATCGAAACAGCACCATCCGCCCCTATGACGAAACCCTTGTATTTCTCTCCCTTCTCATCTATCACTCCAACGATCTTACCATCTTCCTTCAAGAGACCGGTGACAAGTGTGGATGTCATCAGCTCTGCGCCTGCATCAACAGCAAACTTTGCTAGCCATGGATCAAAATCACTTCGGTAGCAATTCATAGTAATCATGCTTTTTGCAGGCTCATAAGTGACGGACTCCGTTGGTCGTGTCATGATATAACCAGTCACCTCGCCCTCAGTGTTCACAAAGTAGTTCCGAGCCGCCGCACCAGCTCTCATTGATGGGCAGTCCTCAGGATTCAGTTCCTTCATAATGTCAAACTCACGCCAGAGACGGGGACCCAGACCAGTCCCTGAGGAGTTTTTCTCGCCGGGTCTTCGACCACGTTCGAAGAAGATAGTCTTGAAACCCTTCTCTGCAGCTTCTTTAGCAGCAGTGGATCCTCCAGGTCCAGCACCAACGATAACAATATCGTATTCTTTCAAGCTCTCACCTCACTAGTCCAATTCCTTGAGATGTTTGTTTACCTGTCTGAGCTTTCGTAGAAGTACAGATTTCCTCAGTTCTAAGAACGCTCTCTTCAGGTCAGCATCAGGAAGATTCCTGATTGCGTCCAATATCGTCTCTTCGGGTAGAATCTCATCAAAACCAGCCATGTGGATTTTGGTAAATACTTCCTGAGTGAAAAGAGGAGGCATACTATGAACAGTTGATTCAATAAATCGGGAATTAATCAAGAGATAATCTGCCACATATTCGCTCATCTCTTTAATCACCTCCTTTCCCTTGTCAGTAAGAATGTAGTGAGTCTTTTCACCCTTGTCAGATTTTGTTATATGCCCCTTCCTCTCGAGTGCCTTGAGAGTTGGATAAACAGTTCCAGTCTTTGGTTCCCATGCACCTTTGAAACCCTCTCGGAGACCTCGGAGGATCTCATAACCATACTTTGGGTTTTCTAAGAGTTGAATAAGAATTAGTGCCTGTATTGGAGTCAGCTTTTCTGGTGTGGGCAGGAATAACTTGATCTGTCTGTTCATTCTACACACAGCTACGTAGATTTCTACTACGTAGAATTCTACTCACTTATTAATCAAGCGATTGAAGGATTATACTCTGCGAATCTAAGGGTTAATTCTTTGTCAATGATATCAACAGATTCCACGGTCGTTCAAGGAATTGCAGTTAAGATCTATTAAACAGCCTAATCCGCAATCTATAAGATTAACAGAATGTCATCCAGTTCGAGGAATCCTACATGGACCCGCGTATCGAGGAACACGCAAAGATTCTTGTCGAGTGGAGCACTGAGGTAAAGAAGGGTGATCGGGTCGGAATCCGTGCTACTCCTGAAGCTCATGATCTAGTTGTTGCACTCTATAAGAAGATTGCAGAGAAAGGAGCTATTCCCATCACTCTGATGAGCACTGAGGACATGAGCCGAGCCTTCTTTGATGGAGCAGATGATGATACCATCAACACCCCCCCAAAGCACTATGAGGCATTTCTTGAAAATGTCGATGTCTTCATAGCGCTGAGGTCACCTAGTAATACAAAAGCCCTAGCCAATGTTGACCCAAAGAAGGTGATAAAGCGTAATGTAGCGATGAAGCGGGTGCAGGAACTCCACCTCTCAAAGAGGTGGTGCTTGACTGTTCATCCGACAGCCTCGCTTGCTCAGCAAGCAAACATGAGCATGAACGAGTATCAGGAGTTTGTATACGGAGCAACACTACTTGATTGGAAGGCAGAAAGCGAGCTCATGTACAAGATGAAGGAACATCTCGAGAGACACAAGGACATTAGATACACCGGTCCAGAAACCGACCTCTACGCTTCAACAGAAGGAAGGATTTGGATAGCTTCTGACGGGAAACACAATATGCCCAGTGGAGAGGTATTCACAGCACCTGTCGAGGACACCGTTGAAGGCAAGATATACTTCGATATTCCATTCCAAGAACAAGGAAAGGTCATTGAGGGAGTACGCCTGACGTTCGAGAAGGGGGAGGTCGTGGACTTCTCGGCTGAGAAATCTGAAGCAACCCTGAAGGAGATCATTGAGATAGATGAGGGGTCTGGGCGACTTGGTGAGATGGCCATCGGCACAAACCGAGGTGTCAAGCAATACACCTTGAACATGCTCTTTGATGAAAAAATTGGGGACACAATTCACTGTGCTCTTGGCCAAGCTTACAAGGAATGCAATGGCATAAACGAATCAGCGGTTCACGTTGATATGATTAAAACCATGATTGAGGGCGAGATTACTGCTGGTGATGAGGTCATCTATTCCAAGGGCAAGTACTTTTACGAGAAGTAGAAGTTCAGATACACAGATATCTAATGCCCGAAGATGACCTCATTGAAATTAGCAACGGCATATATCTATTCATACCTCCGCCTGACAGAGTGGCAGGTTGGAGAAGGTCGGGTAACATTGTCTTCCTTAACAATTCTCCCGAATTGTATATAGTTGATAGTGGAGGCCCTTCGGTAAGGAACCACCTAGTGACTTTGGCAAACAATCTACTCTCTGACAATGAAAGACCAATCCATTGCATACATACGCACGGACACATTGATCATATGGCTGGAGCAAATAAGCTTCAGGAGAACTTCCACGCTACAATCTGGGCGTCAGAAGAAGCAATTCCATTTGTTAAGAGTCAATCTGCCATCAATATGGATTTGGAACGTGAATCAATCATTGTTTCATTTCGAGAGCTATTCACAGCACCGTCATGGTTTGTGAGAGCGGCAATGTGGGTCACTCTTGGACGAACATCAGCTCTCTCCTCAGTGAGACCACTTGAGAAAACTTCAGAAATAGGTGAAACTGGTTTTCACCCAATAGGTTTACCAGGACATCACCGAGGACATATAGGATTCTACAAGGAAGATGAGGGCATTCTCATTGTTGGGGATCTGATTGATCCGCGTCATAAGATGAAACCAATTCTCACCTCTCCCTCGTCGGATTACAAAGAGATGATGAAATCATTCAATACCGTACTACGGATTGCACCTGAGGTTCTTCTTCCAGGGCATGGCGAACCTATAATGGGTCA
Organism: Promethearchaeota archaeon; assembly: GCA_048940045.1. Taxonomy (GTDB): domain Archaea; phylum Asgardarchaeota; class Thorarchaeia; order Thorarchaeales; family Thorarchaeaceae; genus SMTZ1-45. The sequence goes on along the minus strand of JBHLOX010000034.1, from coordinate 4,287 downwards.
GGAAAATGTCAAGACTGCTATTCTTCGAGCTCTCGAGACGATGGAAGCTGCACACGACCGAGTACTAGAACTGCTAGAAACTGAACAATTGACACTTCCTCAACTTTCCAAACGTCTTGTGAGGATGGGACTTGGTCCAGGAGATGTGTTCAGACGAATGTTTATCCACAGCATTCTCCGTCATCTAGTTAAAAGTGGAAAAGTATCAAGGCATCAGACTTCAAGAAGCACGACTATCTTCTCAGTCTAGCTGCCTTCACCATTTAGATCTTTCAGGGCAGACCTTATGATCTTGCCATCCTCAGCAACTGGCAATTTCTGCTTTATGACAATCTCTCTGGGTTTCTTGTATGAAGCCATCTTTCCTGAACACCAATCGGTAACTTCGTCTGGAGTTATCTTCTGTCCAGAAGATGGGACAACAAAGGCTCGTACTATTTCTCCCCAAACTCGGTCAGGTATCCCAACTATCACAGCAGACTCGATCTTGGGATGTTGACAAAGAATCTCCTCAACCTCTGCAGGAAAGACTTTCTCACCACCAGAGAAAATCACCTCGCTTTTTCTCTCAACATAGTAGTAGTTTCCTTCCTCATCGACGCGAAATAGATCACCAGTATAAAACCAACTTCCGTCGAATGATTCCTTTGTCAATGAGTCATCACCATGGTAACCCCGCATGAGAGAGGGACTTCTGTAGATTGCCTCGCCTACTTCGCCTGGAGCTACATCTTGTCCAGCTTCATTCACGACTCGCATCTCAACACCGCTGATAGGTTTACCAATGTATCCCTCAGTTATCTTCGGAATGTCATCAACTGTCAAAAATGAGTAAATTGCGGCACCTATATTTTCAGTCTGACCGTAGCCATCAACCAAAACTGTTTCAGGAAATCGTTTCAGAATCTCTTTCTTCATCGAGGCTGGCATCTTTGACCCACCTGATGATAAGAGGGTCACGGAGCTCATGTCGGCGTCTTCCAAATCTGGATAGTCAAGAAAGATTCTGAATTGCGTTGGGACCATGAATATTGCCGTGACCTTCTCTCGTTCAACAATCCTCACAATCTCTTCAGGAGTGAAACTGAGTGCCTCCGGGAAGACGACAGGTCTCTTCATTGCAGTCATAATTATTGCAGGCATGAACCCCGAGAGATGATACAATGGTGTTGGAACAAGAAACTTCAGCTCATGATCAGAAGGAAGTAATGCAGACTCAGGAACTTCTCCGTCAAAGATGAGTTTGAGACCGTGGTCTGGAATGAGTGTGCAAGCATCAAGAAGCGCCTTATGAGAGAAGTCAGTCCCCTTTGGAAGTCCAGTTGTACCGCCGGTATACAGTTGAACTCCAAGCTCATTACTGCCAACGGCGATTTCAGGGGGATCTGTAGAAGCATTGTTGATGAACAAATCCCATGAGCGAATCTTGGCCTTCTTGTCACTTTTTCCGTCTACTACAATCATTGGCGGGCGTTCATCAACCTCTGGAAATGCATCGAAAATCTGTTGTTGATGATGTTTACTGCAAATGCATAAACCAGGCTTACCTGTTTCAAAAACATGGCGTATCTCTCTACCAACAAATTTCGTGCTGATGGGCGCGGGAACCATCCCAGCTCGTTGGGCACCATACAATGAGGCAAGATATTCAGGTCTGTTTTCCATTATTATAGCGACCCTCATTCCGGAAGAATCAGGATGAGTTCTGAGAAGTGCATTTGCTACTACGGATATTGCATTATCCAAATCAGACCATGTTAGGTGAATATCGCCATAGACAACTGCAAGCATATCCCCGTAATCCAGCGCATTTCTCCTTAAGAGGTCGCTGAATGCCCTCATTGGGACTTCTTCATCAACATCTGACGGGTTCATTTCATCAATGCCTGAAGTTTGATTAGGTCATTCATCGGACCCTTCGCTTTAACCCTCCCACCCATGAATGCCCTGGTAGGACTTAATGAACCATCGATGATTTCGATTATTGCATCTGTGGTTGTGGTGATAACGAGCTCAGCCCCTTCGGCAACACCATCTACAATAGTAGCAGTTCCCTCCTTGAAGATGATGTGACAAATTGCATCCTCATTATCAGTGAATTCAAATTGGAGCGTCCTGTTAAAGTCAGCATAGCGGGACTTGTATTTTGGATCATCCATTTTCCCAACCATTTTCTCCAAAGATGTTCTCAGTTCATCTTTTGTTGGCACCTAGTTCACTTCCTTGCTTCTTTTTGTGTATATTTTTGTGCGTTATTTCCCTTTCCATTCTGCAGGTCGTTTCTCTAACCAGGCTTCAAAACCTTCGATTACGTCCTCCGAACGGAATAATTCGTTGAATGGTTCCCATAAAGCTCCAATCTCACGAATGCCTCTTCTCAAGAATTCCTTAGTGAGTTTTTGTGACAATGGAGCTACTAGTTTGATCTCCTCACAAAGAGCAGTCACTTCCTTCTCAAGATCTTTGTGTGGAACAACCTTGTTGACAAAACCCATGCGATACGCTTCGTGGGCATCAATAGCTTTTCCAGTGAATGTGAGCTCCTTGATGTGACGCATGTTATACTCATGAGCCCGGATTATCATAAGACCAGACATCAGACCACGCCTGTTTTCACGGAAGGCGAAGACTGCTTTGTCAGAAGCAACAACAATGTCACAGAACAGTGTGAGTTCAAAACCTCCTGCATATGCATGACCATTTACTGCTGCGATAACTGGCTTGGGATAGCGTTGTAGCAGTTCGATAGGGTCCAAAATGACACTCAAGAATTCCCCAAGACCCTTGAAACCTACAGTACTCATCTCTTTGATATCCAGACCAGCGCTGAAAGCTGTCCCCTCTCCAGTGATTACTAGTGATCTCACTGTATAGTCATCATAGGTGTCCGTTAACACTTGCATTAGCTCAGCCCAAGTCTGACGGGATAGTGCGTTCCTGGCCTCAGGTCGATTGAATGTGATCCAACCGATTCCATCCTTCACTTCATATTTTATACATTCAAAGCTCATATGTTGTTACTCCTATAGTTCATCAGGACTAGCACCTCGAAGAACTCGAGGTAGAATCATTGGGTCTGGAGTTTGTTTGAACTCCTGTCTTCCAATAAACAGTTTTAGTATGTCATTTCCTCCTCCGGTGACTTTGGTGAGTAAAGCGTTTTTCAAAATAGAAGCCGCAAGGTACTCTTCAGTGTAACCATCACCTGAGAGAATTACGAGTGCGTCCTCTGCAATCTCAATAAGAGCGTCTGTTGAGAAAATCTTGCAGATGGCTGCGTCCACACCAAATTGGAACATGTCCGCAGCTCCACTATCAAGTTGTGCTGCAAGTGCATACAGGTATGTCCGAGCAAGCTTCAACCTAATAGCCATATCTGCCATTCTCAATTGGATTGTCTGATACCTAGATATTGGAGCGCCAAATTGTACCCTTCTTCGTCCATAAGCCCTGGCAGTTTCTACTAGCATTCGGGCTTGTCCAACAGTGGCTGCAATACCTAGACGCTCAATGTTTAGACCCGAGGTCATAACAGTCCAACCATCACCCTCGAACAGAATCATATTATCCTCAGGAACTCTCACATCTCTGAACCGAATGACACTGTTGAACATCTCTACATTTCCTGTCAGTTCGTTAAGTTTCTCAATGGTGATTCCTTTGGTTTCTCTAGGAACAAGAAATGCTGTTAGATGAGAATGAGTAGCTTGAGCTTCTGGCGATGGATCAGTGACTGTGTAAGTCATCAGATAATCAGCTTTCGAGCCAAGCGTTATGAACCGCTTCCAACCATTGAGAACATACTCATCACCATCTCTCTCAGCATAGAGTTGAACATTGGAGGCATCGTTCCCAACATCAGGCTCTGTGACGCAGATTGCGGTCCATTTCTCACCTTTCAACATTGGAGCCAAGAAGTTCTCCTTTTGTTCAGGAGAGCCAAAGAGGTGAATGGGCCCGCCTCCAAAAACTGTGGTCAGTAGGGGATTGATGTTAAGATAACACCTACCAAACTCCTCGTTTAGAATCGTGTATCCTGTATAGCCCTCGCCACGACCCCCATGCTCTTCTTCAACAAGCATAGCTAGTGGATGGAAGCCTTTGTCGACTACAAATTTGCTAATGTCCCACTGAACTTTCATTGCTTCATTGTGATCCATCTTATCTGCGAGCGGTCGAAGTTCAGAGTTCACGAATTCCTCTACCTCAGCCGCAAACTTCCTATTCCTCTCTGTCCACCATGGTAGTGCATCCAACTCATTTCACCTCCAAGCCATAGCGAAGTTT
>JBHLOX010000033.1:18651-21254 GCA_048940045.1 Promethearchaeota archaeon | reverse complement strand
GTTCAGAATGTAATAGTAGTCCCATTCCTTTATCCGATGCCACCCTGCCTTTATCTTACTCCGGTCATATTGCCAAAATAATCTCGTAGCATATCCAGGTTCAACTAATTCTCCACTTTCATCGAGCAATTCAGTAGGCTCTGTGATTTGATGCTGAGACACCATAAACGCGATTATCGATATTGCATGCTAAAAGGATTCTCAATTTTGACAAAGGTATTGTACTCAAGAATTGAAGGTGTCTTCATATTTGAGGAGTCTAATCTGGAGAGCTAGTGTTTTCAAAAAAGAGGCTTCGGACTTTAGGTCTGACAAGGTAACCTACGATTAAGATTGACAAAGCTAGATTGAGGATGATTGCAAAACCAGTTGTGGGATTGTCTGTGACAAAGAAATCGTATAGAAAGAAAACAAGCGGTGCAAAATTGGTAATGACTGCAAACCACCAGGCAACAGGGTGTAAATCATCAAGATAGTATCCAACTGTGACGATGATTACACCATATCCTATTGCTATGAGTGCAGTGAGGGCACCAGTGAATAACAGAAGAAGACTTACTCCGATCACAGCGGCTCCAGCAATCATATAGAAATCAGCGATTAAACTAAGACCTCTAAAATCGTGTGATGACAGAGCTTCTTTCAATCCAGATTCAACCTCACCTGCTAAGATGTATACATGTCTGCAAACTCATAAATCTGTGGCAGTGCTCATCCAATATTCAAGCGCCCTTTTAGCAAATCTCCCTGTGAGCTGCTTATAGGCATCCTCTGGTGTCAACACCAACAACTCGTCTGCGTCATCGCCTGCTCGTGGTTCGCCGTCATAAACCTCAGCTGTAAACACAATGAAGACTAAATCCCTCTCGTTTTTGACCATTGGATATGATACCAAGAAACCCGTGATTCTGGCATGAAGATTAGTTTCCTCCAAAATCTCACGGGTCATAGCTTCCTCAAGACTCTCACCAGTGGAAACATATCCCCCAGGCAATCCCCAGAGATCCTTGTTCTTAGAACTAACAACGACGAGTTTGTCATCCAAGAAAACAAGTGCGGCAACAACGGGAGCAGGGTTTACGTAGAATTTCCGATTGCACTTCGAGCATTCAAAGTCCCATTCCTGATCCGTGGATGTCTTTAGAGGAGCTCCGCAACTTGAGCAAAAAGTATAGTCCATTATATCTATCCTCGTGGATATTGTCAGAGAAATACGCTTCAATCTTTCCTATCGTTGAACGACCTACTCAGTTATGTTTTCAATTTGTTGTGCGTAATCAAGAGTTATCGTTGGCATGCCACCAGTCCTCACTGAAGGTTGGTGAATTCCCAAAAAAAAGAGAGGAGGAAGTTCCAGCCAAAATCTAGCCAGAACTTCTTAAACTATAACTGCTAGCTTGTGAGTTTACCTAAAGGCGCTTCGGGTGGCGGGTAGCAATAGGTAGATCACAATGATCAGACTGAGGGCTAATGAAAGAAGATTCATGATATCAGTGAGATTTCCGAACACACCTATGATTAGACCCAACAAATTAATGATGAGGGTCCAGAACCAGGCCCATCCCCTTAGCGTCCACAGTCCGTAGAAGAGAATTAACCCAATGATACCAATGATCAATGGGAAGAATGCTAGCAACATCCCGAAAATTGGTAGCATCAATGCTCCAGCCATAAATGCTAAAGCACCTAAAGCTAGCCATGATATTGCGGATATCAGCTGAAGTATAGCTAATATCACAACTCCGGTTGGTTTACCAGACATATGTCTTTCCTCCGAACCACAACCAGTGTTGTGGGTCTTATTTCCCATTGCATCAGTTCATATAAGATAAATGTGCATATTACAATCAAAGCGCGCGCATTGGGTTCTGAAGATTTCATCCAGCTAAGGGAGTACGAACAGACCGGTAAGACTATCGTTCTAACGATTTCAAAGCTAATATTTCATCCTCGAGGTCATCAATACGATGAGTCATCTCGAGGAGTGTATTGAGCAACACTGAGATTAGATACCCGTAGTTTACTCGATACCTGTTCTCCTTACGGTCGATGATATTTGCTTCCTCAAGCCGCCTCGCGGCATTTGTAATAGACTGTTTCGACACACGTCTCTTGTCAATGCGGTTGTCCACAGCTTTGCGAACCTCGCGAGGTTCAACTGGATTTCCCTTCAGATCTCCCAAGAGACTGTAAAGGACCATCAACCCAGCACTCATTCGAGGGTTCATCAACTTCGCGAATGCTAATTCCAAATCAGATGTCATGCTTCACTTCCTACTCCCTTGATTGGATGTCAGTAGTAAACGTTAGGTCCGTGAAAAACCTTCTCTTAATACTACTCGAGGTCTATAGGGCCACAAGAAACGTCATCCACCAATAAACGTTTACTATGAAATCCCGGTGGACAAAAAGATGATATCTTGGTGTGCGCACCAATGTTTGAGCGTGTCTTTGAGTGACGATTGATTCAGGACGGATTGTATTTGTTTCTGTTATACACACTGATCTTGAGAGCGTAGAGGAGGCAAGACGCGTAGTTAGAGAAACCAAACCTGAGGTTGTCGCAGTTGAGTTGGATCATGACAGATACAATCAGCTAATGA
>JBHLOX010000033.1:0-18551 GCA_048940045.1 Promethearchaeota archaeon | reverse complement strand
AAGACGCGTAGTTAGAGAAACCAAACCTGAGGTTGTCGCAGTTGAGTTGGATCATGACAGATACAATCAGCTAATGAACCCACCAGACGAGAGTGAGAGTGCGGTTCCAGGTGCTGGTGACATGGCGCAGGATCTGATGCATCAACTTGCGATACTGGAGAAGAGCCTAGGTGAAATCACCGGTTCGGATGTTGGAGATGAGATGCTTGCCGCAATCGAGGAAGGACGAGCCATTGATGCGAAAATCGCTCTGGTTGACCGTCCAATGATTGCGACTGTTCAGGCTATGATGCAGGTTCCTGTTGACGAGATGTACAGACTGACTGAGATGTTACCAGATGCAACAAAAGACATCGAAAATGGAGGAGCAAGCGACTTACTTGCAATGCTTAAAGAGGATGGGGCTGTGGATGATCTTATGGAGCAGTTCAAATCGGAGTTCCCAGGCTTGGCAAATGTGCTAATAGAGCAGAGAGATCAATATGTAGCTAAGGCACTTCATTTCATTCTAAATGATGTTGAGGGAAAGGTTGTAGCAGTACTTGGGGCGGGTCACATACAGGGAGTGAAAGCCGCCTTGGAGAAATTACTTCAGTAAGCTGATCATAGATTCAAAGCTTCAATCAATTTGGGAATGCCATCGCCAGTCTTTGAACTAATTCTAAAGACCGGCATGTCAGCGTCGACCTCACGAATATCGGACTCCAGAGCATCAATATCAAATTCCAGTGCTTCAGCAAGGTCTATCTTGTTGATGATGACCATGTCTGCATGTTTTATTGTGAGGGGATGTTTTCGGATCATATAGGGCCCTTCAGTAACGCTCACTACAACGATCTTCTTGTCTACACCCAAGGAGTAGCCAGCTGGGCAGATAAGGTTGCCAACGTTTTCGATGAGGACCACCTGGTAGTCTGCAAGATCTACCTTCTGAAGTGCGACCTTTATCATTCTCGCATCCAAGTGGCATGCAGTTCCAGTGTTAATCTGTATAGTATCAACGCCATGTGATGCTACTCGGTCAGCATCTATCGTAGTGGCGAGGTCTCCAGCGAACATGAGTATCTTGTATTTGTCCCGCAATTGTTCACAAAGCGCTTCAATCAACTGAGTTTTTCCAGTACCGACTGACCCCATAATATCTATTGCAATTATGTCATGTTCTTTGAAGGTTTCAGCATTGAGGGCGGCTGCGTTCTCATTAGCACCAAAGAGGTCCTTTCGGATGTCGATATTCACTGTCTTTCTTCCATTTTCAGAATTGTTCATCAGAGGCTAACTCTCCTGTTCAGGTAGTTCTTGAATCTCCACTTCAGAGTAGAGATAGTGACCAACCATCGGCTGAATAATCGTTTTCTCAACGATAAGAGCAACAACAGCCCAAAGAAATGCTTGGGCCATGTCAATTGAAGCGGCAATTATGTTCACAATGAGCGGATCAACCAGGGAATAGAAGACAGTCATTGTTGGTATAAACCCACCTATGATACCACTACCAATTACAACGAGAATAGAGTATTTCAAAGAGTTTCGTTTCGAGAAGTAGATTGCATAACCAGATCCAATTCCAAGGCATATGTTACCGAACATCGGGAGAATCGGTATTTCCGTACCGGACAAAGCTCCAGAGATGCCCACAATACCTCCGATGAGAGCTCCTCCAGGTATACCCCCAACTATACCTCCTAGAATTGAGAACATAAAACCGGGTGTCAGGACAACAGCATTTGGAATAACTGGAATTTGAATTGAATATCTGACAACAATACCTAATGCTGCGATAATTGCTAGAGTCGTTAACGCAACTGTATTTGACCGTATTGGAATAATAGGCATTAATCCAGCCTCAAGTCGTGTGGTTACCGAGGCGTTCGCGGCCAACTCTCCAACAAGAAGCTTTTGGTTGCTTCATACCATTCATCTAGTTGAGTCAGAATTTCCTTTCGCACATCCTCTGTGGATTTCGCATTATACTCGTAGAAGTATCCACCCCTCTCGATGTAGTGAGTTTTACGTTCAACGAGACTCTTCTTATGAAGCCTGTTCAAGACACGTTGGACTGTGCTCCTGTCTTTCTCAATGAGCTCGCTGATTTGTTCGACAGTTTTTGGACCTGATAACAGTGAGAAATATGTATCAATTTCACTATTTCGAAGACCGAATGCACAACACAAGAGGTCAGAGGGCTTTTCGAAACTCTTGCTGAATAGTCCAACCATTGGCTCCCTTAGACTCATTGCAATCATCTGAACATAAAAACAGATGCTTTAAAGGGTTGTGTAATGAATATGCACAACCGTTTTCTGGTGATAATACTGTGTTTCAAAAGGCTTGTACTCGAGTTGATGATGGTGCACTAGCATGGACTTTAGTTCATTCCATAATGGTCATGGCCAAGATGCTTGGTCCAGATCAGAATCTTCAACACGAAGACTTCAACCCATTAATCTGGCTCCATTGAAAGGAGCCATTGAATCAGATCCTGTGAGAGCACGAGTACTGAAGGTCCTGATTGAGGATGGGAATTGGGTAACAACAACTGACCTCCTCAGAGCAGCTCGACAAGAGCGACCAATAGTGGGTGCTGTGACAATAGGCACAATATTGAATGGGATGAACGAACTAGTTGCATCGCGTTTGATTTTGAGTAGAACATCTCTCACATCAGGAATTGATTGGGCTGAATGGAGGATAAATCCAGATTGGCTCGAGCCAACACGGAAACTGCTTCACATGATGCGACGACCAAAATTCAAACCTGCTTCATCAGAGGACTTCCCAGGAAGAAGCGAGAGGCTGTTGGAAGATTCAACATGAGCATAGTTACTCAATTTTGAGTAGATAACGTTTTATGGGTAGATTAATAAGTGGACACCATAGGCTGCAACTGCATGGTAGACCACACAACCCAAGGAGCATCTGAAATGGTCCAGGAAGATGAAACGGAAATTCAAGAGTTTGAGCTTACGGAGATCTCCGACAGTACTGATAGAGTTAAGAAGATAGCAGTAGGAGGAATTCTGGCTTCACTTTCTGTAGCTGTTGCACCATCTGTTGGATTCATTGCTCGAGTGGCTGGATGGGGAATTGCGCTGTTTGACCACGTGTCTATCTTCTGGATGGTGTCATTTCTGATTGGAGGCCCGATAGTAGGTTCTATCAGCCTAGTTGCAGGAGGACTTGCTCTCTTTCCCTTCGATCCATTTTCACCCTTTGGTCCAATTTTCAAAATGATAGCCACACTACCCATGATGGTCATACCATGGTACGGTGTTAGAAAGCTTAGAAACGAAGTAGGGGGGGAGGCTCTTTCCAGACCCAAGTTTTATGCGACTCTTATGGCCCTAGCTTTCCTGCTACGTGTTTCAATCATGGTACCAATTAACATCGCATATCTAGCGCTATTCGCCCCAGTTATCTCATTGGAAGTTATCATAAACTTTGGAATAATTCTGAATGCATTTCAGAGTCTTTGGGATGCATTGATCCCATTCATTGTTGTTTATCCAACAGGATTATTCAAGTACTTCAAGATGTGGTGACCGAAAAAAGATATCCGGAACAACCGGAATTCGCTTAAATACACAGACACGACATTCTATTCTGTACGTCACTCCCTATGAGATGATTAATCGTGCGGCGCTGTGAGTTTTGTGACAGCCCAGTTCCGGCTGATGCAACCATCTGTCCAGTCTGTAAGGAAACCATTGCAGAAGAAACCCTTGAGCGGATTCTTCCAATTCTGAAGAGGCCTGAATCCCCTGAAGTGAGATTCATGGGAGCCCGTGAAAGGATGTGGGGAGTCATTAGAAAACCAGCAGCCACATTCAGGGACATTGGTCAGAGACCAGATTCAGCAGGACCATTCATGATAATTCTGATAAATGCCCTTATTTTCGCTGGGCTTTTCCTTTCGTTGTCTTCTAAAATCACCACCACAGTAATTGTAAATGCAACAACCATGGAAACAGCACCAACAAGTCTAGTACTCAGCCCCCAAGGAGGTTCTGTGTGGATGTTTGCGCTCATAGGGATTTTGCCAAATGTGATGATAGGCATCATCTATCTGATTGTAGGAACTATATTTGCCCATTTCGCATTCAAACTCACAGGTGGTACTGGTGGGAGATCGAAGACGCTCTCAGTGGTGGGTTACAGCATGATGCCAGTCATCCTTGTACGAATTGTTGCGATAGTTGTCATCTTTGTAGGATTACCAGCGTATCCTGGTATAATCGATTCCTCTAATCTAGCAACAATCACTCCTGCAGTGATAAGCTGGGCGTATACATCGGGGATTTGGTTTACGATAGATGTCATGACGACAGGCGCGTTCTTGTGGACTGGCTATCTTCTGATCTTTGGGATCAGAGAAGCCCACGATACCTCGACCATGTGGGCTGCATTGGTCGCTATAGCCTGTATCATTGTATTGGTTTGGACGTTTTGGCAGGTCCATTAGAACAATACCCCATAGAGTGGGATGATTACAAAGGCTATCAGACCTACTAATGCACCAACTTTGTCCAAGGTGCTGCCAATCAAAAGTGCTCGTTTATTGCCAGGTCCTGTGAGTGGAGCAATTCCAGCTCCTATGACAAGTCCTGCGCCTAACATAAGTAATGGCCATAAATCCCAACTTGCGAACCCCCAGATCCAAACCAGAATATAACTGAGGACTCCAATGAAGTTCAGTGCTGCAGCCACCGCTGCGGCTACATTATAACCATAGACTCTTGCAATGGTCCGTACATCCCTCGCTTCATCACCCTCAACATCCTCTGCACCTTTGATTGTTTCACGAGCTTGCAGAATGAGAAAGGCTGTGAAGAAGAATAGCCAATGGGGAATTGGAATCGTATTTGTCAGTGGGAAGCCAACAGTCTCACCAAATGCAAATGCCCCATAGAGTATTCCAAACGCAAATGAGAAAGCAACCATGAAGTTACCAGCAAGACCAAGAGTCTTCACCTTCGCTGCGTAGACATAGCCTACGATTAGAAAACATAGTACAATCAGTGCACTGTAGGGACCAGTAAGGACTGCAAAAAGAAGACCGACTATGCTCAGGAATGCCACATATCCCCAAGCTTGTTTGACCGTCATCCTTCCACTAGGTAGAGCTCGATGTGGACGATTTATCTTATCAACCTCGATATCAAAGATGTCATTTACCACATTCCCTCCTGCAGCCACCGAGAAGTATGTGATGTATCCATAGATGAGAAGAGGAAGGTATGCTGCAAGTGTGCCAACTCTGGCTAAGTTGTACGCCATTGCCACGCCAGCAATAACAGTCAGACCACCAATGAAGCAGTTCTGAGGCCTGATGATTGAGACCCAAGCCATTGGATAGAACCGCTTGGTTTCAGATTTTTCGGATGACGTTTCTGTCATTTCTCAGTCCCTCCAAGCTCTCGAGTTACTGCTTCAATTAAAGACTTGCGGACCGTTGTCGCTAGACCCAATCACTCATATTGGGTCAATCTTGCATGAGTTGTGGAGGAAGAGCGATGATTGATGATCTTCCCAGGGAGCAGCTTTTGAAGATAATAGATGTATATGCGAAGGCATGGCAAGCCATGGATGGAGCATATTTCCTTGCTTTAGAGGAGAAGTATGGAATGGATGTAGCCATTGAGATGGACAAAGAGGCGTGGAAGACATTCTCACCTATTGAAGCACGCAGAATCATGAAGGAGTTTGATATTCCATCAAATGGTGGTCTCAAGTCACTTGAAGAAGCTCTTAGATATCGAGTATATGCTAGGTTGAACAAACAGTCCACAGAATGGGTAGACAAGAATACTCTACAATTCACAATGAACGCGTGTAGAATACAGGTCGCTCGAAACAGGAAGGGATTACCGGATTTTCCTTGCAGGCAGGTAGGTGAGATTGAGTATAGTTTCTTTGCAGATACGATTGATCCACGTATTAAGACTCGATGTGTCTTTTGTCCCCCAGGAAAACATCCTGATGATGCATACTGTAGATGGGAGTTCACTTTGGAGGAGTGATGTTACTGAACAAAATCCTCTTTGGTCCCGCAGGCTATCCGAGTGAAGCAAGGGGCAATGTAAAACGTGTTTTTCAGATCCTAACGGAAGCGGGATTAGATGCTCTTGAATATGCAGCCGTACATGGTTTGAGGACTAAGGAGGACAAAGCCAGAACAATTGGGGAGTTAGCAAAGAAATCAGGAATCTCAATGAGCTTGCATGCCGCTTACTATATTAGCCTCGCCTCTAAATCACAGCAGACCCGTGAATCATCAAAGAATCGCTTAGTGAAAGCACTCAGGTTTGCTCCCTTAATGAATGTGAAACGTATCGTGTTTCACCCAGGATACTTGGGAGGTTTGGATCTAGACGAGGCACATGTAGTCATCAGGGATGCTTTGAAACAGGTCTGGGAATCAGCTGGTGGTCAGGGAAAAGGAGTGGTTCTGGCTCCTGAAATCGCAGGGAAACTATCAGCATACGGTTCCATAAATCAGATTATTCAATTATGTCAGGATGTAGAAGGTTGCATACCTACAATTGATTGGGCTCATCTCTACGCAAGAAGTCAAGGAGAGATAAACAACAAAGAGAGTTACCTCAAGGTCTTGACACGTTTTGAAGATGATTTGGGAGATCTATTCATCAAAAACATGCACTTCCATATTAGTGGAATTACATTCACTGAGAAGGGGGAGTCAGCTCATCGACCACTAGGAAGGGAGTGGGGGCCAGATATCTTGCCATTGATAGAAGTCGTTCAAGAATGTGGATACAAACCTACGTTCATAAGCGAGTCTACAAATCCACTTCAGGGAGCACTCTATGCCAAGTTCCTCTTTGAAGAACTGGAGAAAGGATGCAAATGACAAAACTAGCGTTCGTGCTTGGATCAAACTGGTTGCTTAGTATTGCTGAGCTCCTCGTCTATGTTCAAGATAGAGGATTTGATGCAATCCTAGTAGACCATTCAAGAAACGCCGCTATTGTAGATATCAAACAACGTCTGGATAACGACCAGATTGTAGATATGCAGTCAGCTCTGGGAGGTTGCTTCAAAATTGGGAAGGTCATATGGGAATATGACATCGATCTCCCATTGAAGGCATATCCTGCAAAGAAATCTGCGAGTAAGGAAGACCTGAAGGAAATAAGGAAGTGTCCATGGCTCAAGATTGTGTGGCCACGCGTGAAAGGGAAAAAAATCAGGTTTGGTGTCAGCACGTACCCAATTTTCGATGGGAGATTTCCAGTAAATTTCAGAAGATACACAAGGGGAATGGATGATCAAGTGAAGAAACTCCTGCTAGAAAATGGTGCTAAGAGAGCAGATTATTTCGCTTATGATGAGCCTGATAGACGAAAAGAGGGACGGTTGAATATTGCGCTTTGGCCCAAGACCATTGCGAAAAACTCACTGTTGGTCCCACCCAATGCTGAAATTCTAGCGATTTTTTCTGAAGAGAGGTTATACATGGCTAGAACAAGAGTTGTCTATGACTCTATGCTACAGCAATACAGAGATGAATCAAGACCATTCATCTCTACGGAGATCAGTACAAGCCCTAAGATTTGTAGAACACTACTGAACCTCGCGGGAGCAAGACCTGGGGATACAGTCCTCGACCCCTTCTGTGGGACCGGCACTCTTCTTATGGAAGCAGCTATATTGGGAATGAAGTGTATAGGAGTGGACATAGATGGCTTCCAGGTTCAAGGTGCTAGATCAAATCTTAGATGGCTTGCAAAAGACATGGGTGAGAAACTAGACTATGATATTATCAAAGGCGACTCCAGAGAGTTGACATCGATTATAAAGAAACAAGTCGATGCTGTTGCCTTTGAACCAATTCTAGGACCAATATACAAGAGACCACCTCATAGAGATGAGGCTGAGAGGACTATCAAGGAGCTCACTAGACTCTATCGTCAGGTGCTTACTGAGATTTCAAGTATTCTTCGACCAGATGGTCGTGTTTCTATGACAATCCCTGTGATAATAACTGAGGATGAACAGGTTTCAGTCAAGTTCCGTGAATTAACAAGAGGCACGGGACTATCTCTCTATCGGATGCTTCCGAGTGATTCAATCAAGAGTCGAAGAGGTGTTGACCCACGTCTCAAAATCAGACCCGGACGGGAATTGATTCCTGAGAGAAAACAAGGGCAGATTGTTCAGAGAGCCCTTATTGTTCTTGAAAAGTGATTAGAACAGATATCTGATGACATCATCTAATATTGCATAGGTCTGCAACCTCTGTATGTCATGCTTCACATATGGCATGACATGGTCAAACAACATATCTCGATATGCCTTTGGAGTAGCACTCTCGCGAACAGCCTTTCCTAAAAGCCGCAATAGCTCCTCCAGGGAATCTCGAAGATGCTGGTATGCCACATTGTTCACATCGATATCTAAAACTTCGATTCCTGCAACATCAATTGGGACCTGGGCTAGGAATGGATATCTGTCTAGCAGTGGCTCTATCCACCCCTTCATTCGTTTGACGATAGCACTCTTCTTCTGTTTGCCACCTTTTACTTTCATGATTCCTCTGAAAAGATGGCTATAAACCTCGAGACAGTCCATAGATTTGCCAGCTACAAGACTTTCATCTGTCACCTCATACTGCGTCACTAGCTCGTCAATGAAGTTCCCGAATTTCTTGAACTTAGTTGGAGATCCGAGCCAGTTTTTCAGCACTGTGGCAATGTCCGAATTAGTAGGAACCTCCCTATTCATGAACTCATTCAGAGCGTACTCAAGCATGAAACGCATATGCCCAATTCGAGCTGCTTTGGAAACGACCATTACAAAGAGGAGATATTCGTTAGCCTCCCAGACATATCTGTTAGTTTCTGTGTCCACCGTCTTGAGGGTTTCACTAGATGCTTTATCGATGAAGGTGTGAGTCGCAGAGAGGAAGGGAGCAATCAAGTCCATGTCCAGTTTGACTGCGTCTGAGTAGCTCCTTGACACAAGATTCCTACCACTGCCTCGCTCAATGAGCCAGACACCCAGTATGGACTGCTTGCTAGACATGGTACCTCTCACAGTCAATAGTTTTAGAACCTATCATGATAAGCCTATATACGACGGGTGAAATACATCAGAAAAAGGGAAGAGAGAGGGAGAGTTCCCCCTCTTTTGCTCAAGTGGTTGAGATTCCTAGTTTCTCTACCATTTCCTTGTAGCGATTTCTCACGGTGACCTCAGTCACACGTGCAGTTCGAGCAATCTCAAGTTGGGTCCGTCTAGCACCTGTGAGGATGCTAGCAACATAGATTGCTGCAGCCGCCATTCCCTTGGGATCCTTGCCGATAGTGAGTCTCTGCTCCCTCGCCAACTCAAGGATGTCTATGGCCTTTTTCTTCGCCTCACCTGGGAGTTCTAGTTCAGTACCAAATCGGTGAACGAACTCGACAGGGTTGCTATGGGGTATCTTAAGGTTAAGATACCGAAGAATAAGACGAACACAAAGGCTGAGTTCCTTCCGAGTGATGTGTATCTGTTCAACAATCTCTTCAAGAGGCCGTGGAACCTGATGAACACGACACGCTAGATAAAGTGAGGCTGCAATCATCCCAAGAATGGTACGACCACGGGTAAGTCTCTTTCGTAAGGCTTTCCTGTAGATCACGGCCGAGGTCTCTCGAATCGAATATGGTATACTCAACTGAGAGCTTATTCTATGGAGCTCTGTCATCGCAACAGCTAGGTTGCGCTTGTCAGAGGAGTGCACCTTGGTACGTATCTGCCATTTTCTAAGTCTGTGGATCTCTGCTCTTCGTGTCGAAGTTAGTTTTCTTCCTGATGCATCAACGTTCTGTCGACCGATGGTAGTAGTCAGACCCTGGTCAAACTTGCTCCAGTCTGTCGGGCCTCCTACACGCTGTCGGGCATTTTGCTCATCAGCAGTAAAAGCCCTCCATTCTGGCCCCATATCGATAGAACGGTCTGAAAGAACTAATCCGCAACTAGAACAAATAACTTCTCCACGAGTGTGGTCAATATATACATCAACGCAGCTACAAGCAGAACAGACATAGCTAGCCGAACCAATGCGCTCTCTCTTTTTCTGGGTCTTTGAGTGTCTGCTGGCCAGTCCAATCATCTCCATGCAGGCTCACTCTTTGAGTGGCACTGCGGTCAGAGCTGTGGGTAGATCGAATGCGTCGATTCCCTCTGGCGTGGAGAGAATCCTTGTCATTTGTGGCACTGGTGATTCGTTCAACGGGCGAACGAGTATCATTGCGCAGACAATAAACGTAAATAAACCCTTTGCCAATTTTTGAAATAAGTGTTTGAACAAAGCTTGTGCTAATTGTATATCTCGTTTCAGAGACTAACTATATTGAACTGCACTAAAGAGAGTTGCAATTCATCATCTAGTATGTATGGTCAGACCCAAACATCACGTCCGCAGGTCTAAGCGCTTCATTTATGAACATTGACTGAGGACTTTCTATTACATCTGGGTGAAACAACTTTGGTAGTGACCTCCAATAACCCATGGAACACTGTTAGGCAGTCAGTAGTGAAAATGCTGTCCGATGTGTTTTCAGTTTCACAGGATGCTGTTGCCGTGTCAATTGAAAAACCTCCAGATCCAAAATTAGGAGACCTTGCATCAACAATTGCGTTCTCCCTTGCAAAGGAACACAAGAAGAGTCCAGCTAAGGTTGTTAAGGCGTTTCTATCGAAACTTGGAGAATATGGGGACAAGGAACCATTAGTCAGAGAGATCAAAACAAAAGGGCCCTATGTCAACATCTTCCTTGATCATGGGAAAATGGCGGAGTTGACTGTGGGCAGCGTCCTTGAACTTGGTGACGCCTATGGCTACAGTCGGGAGTACAATGGACAACGAGCCTTAATCGAGTCTCCTGCGGTCAACCCGTCCAAACCCTGGCATATCGGTCATGCAAGGAACGCTATCCTTGGAGACACTCTATGCAACATACTTGATTGGGTTGGATTTGATGTCGTCAGACTGGATTATATTAACGATTTAGGACTTCAGATTGCACAAATGATTTGGAAACTCATGCAGATAGATGAGGACGCAGTCGATAGCAAATACGACCATTATCTGGGCCATCTATATGTTGAGGCTCAGGAGGCGTTTGATAATGATGAATCGGTCCAGGAGGCAGTGAGGGCGATTTCTAGAAAGCTGGAGGATTTCGAGAGTGATGAGGCAAAATTGAGTGCTAAGATGGTAGCACGGTGTCTTAGAGCGCAGAATGAAACTTCATACAGACTTGGGATATACCACGACTACCAGGCATGGGAGAGTGCAATTGCTCACAGTGGACTTCTAGAATTAGGTCAAAAGATGATGCTAGAATCTGACAATATCCTGAAACTCGAAGAGGGAGAAAAGGCAGGTTGTATAGTTGCAGATCTGTCAGTGATTGATGAATTCAAGGACCTTAAGGACCCCTATAAGGTGCTCTTTAGGTCAGATGGTACAAGGACCTACACTGGGGCTGATGTTGCCTTTCAACTATGGAAGTTTGGGATAATTGAGGACCCATTCAAGTATTCCCTTTTTGAGATCCAACCCAATGGCAAACCAGTGATGCGGACAGACCTTCAAGGTGAGAAGGCGAATTTGGGTAAGTTCGACATCGTGATGAATGTTATAGGATCCCGGCAAGCCCATCCGCAGAAAATGGTCTACACTATCTTGGACATTTTGGGATATACGAAGGAAAGCGAAAACTCACATCACATAGCCTATGAGTTTGTGGGACTTGAGGATGTAGATTTCTCTGGAAGACATGGGACATGGATTGGGTACTCTACTGATGACGTTCTCGATAAGGCGACTGAACTTGCGAGGATTGAAGTCGACAAACGAAATCCAGATGAGGATGACACCTTCAAAGATATGGTTGCCAACCAAGTCGCCGTTGGTGCGGTACGCTATTTCATGTTGAATGCTTCACCAGACCGACAGATAACTTTCAGATGGGATGAAGCTCTTGACTTCAATGGTGAAGCAGCACCTTACCTTCAATACTCACATGCAAGGGCTCAGAGAATTCTAGAAAAGGCTGATGATGAAAGGGTAGCTGGAATTGATCTCACACTACTCTCAACAGATGCCGAGTTCGAATTGGTCAAGGCATTGGCACGGTTCCCTGAAGAACTTCTAGAGGTGATTAGGTCTCTCAAGAAGGAAGTATGGGGCACGGGCTTTACATCAAATAGAATCACAGCATTCTCCTACAGTTTGGCCAATCTCTTCAGCAAGTTCTATGACTCCTGTCCAGTCCTCAAGGCTAAGCCTAATGTAAGA
Organism: Promethearchaeota archaeon; assembly: GCA_048940045.1. Lineage (GTDB taxonomy): Archaea > Asgardarchaeota > Thorarchaeia > Thorarchaeales > Thorarchaeaceae > SMTZ1-45. Next base: position 6,241 of record JBHLOX010000033.1, on the reverse strand, counting down.
GCATCGCGCCTTGCCCTTGTTCAGGCATTCAAGACAACAATGGCCAATTGCTTGATAGTCCTGGGCATTCCTGTAGTAGATAGAATGTAATCTATCCTGAGGTAACAGTGGCTTTTTCAACAACAAAGGAGGGCGTGATCATAGCCAATGTGATCTTGGAGTCGGCCCCAACTCGACTAATACGTTGCAACAAATCGCGCATGTTTATTCCAACAAGCGTGTTCTTGAGTGGGTGTTTGATCTCTCCCCTTTCGATGTAAAAACCCTCGTAGAGCATGGCACTGAGATCACCAGTCGCCATATTTGGTCGATCTCCAGTATTCCTACAGAGAACACCCCTGTCAACCTCTGAGATCAGATCATCCAAGGATCCTTTCCCAGGGGATATTATGAAATTCGAAGTGGAGATTGATGGAAGACCCGAATAAGATGGTCTACTGGCGTTCCCTGTGTTTTTCACTCCATCCTTGTTAGCTGTGTATGAGTTGTGGAGTAATCCCTTCAGAACGCCACTCTCAATTATGGTAGTCCGTTGTGAAGGATATCCTTCTGCATCAAATGTTCTCGAACCTAATCCTGAGGTCAGTATGGCATCGTCAACAATATCAAGATGTTCATATGCAATTGCATCCCCGAAAGCATCAATGATGTATGACCGCCCCTTCTGCACTTCTTCTGCAGATACTGCACCAGCAAATCCACGCCCTATGACAGATCCAGCGCCTAATGGTGCAAAGATTACAGGCATTTCACCACCTTCAATGGTCTTGGGGCCTAGAAGATCAAGCGTGAGATTGGCAGCACTCTCTCCAACATGTTCAGGGTCAATCTCGCTCAAGTCCCTGGTTATTTGATAGTCATAACTTTGTGTTTGATCTTCTGTTTCCTTGACATTGGGAGAAGAGGATAGCAGAATGTATGAACGGGGTTCGGAGAACGCAATACCTAGTGAGTTTACTATGGCATTCATCCCAGATGAACTCTGAACTCCAGCATCGATGGCATAATCCCGACCTTCCAAGACTTCTTTTGATGCATCAATAACTCTGATTATCATATCTGCAGTAGCTTCTGGAGATAATGCTGCGATATGTTTGTCATAGAGTCCTTTAACTGTTGGATAGGAGTTATCATCTGACGGGAGACTGACAAAATCGGGATCAGGGATTGATGCCTTAGCTAGCTTGACAGACTTTTCGACAGCCTCGCGTACATCATTATCCAAAAGCGTCGTGACGAATGCAAAACCAATTTTCTTGTTAATGATTGTACGAATGCCAATACCAGCATCTTGCTTCTCCTCAGCATTTCGGATTGCAGAGTTCTCTGCATCTATCGCAAAAGATCTGGATTGTCCTACATATGCCTCTGCTTGAGAGGCTCCAAGTTTCTCAGCCATCTTAACTGCAGACTCAGCAATCTCAAGGAGCTTCTCCTTCAATTTACATACCTCCCACGGGAACTTGTGTGAATCTTGCATGAGGACCTCCGGTCATTGTGGGAACGCTTTGACCATTTTTAGTACAAGACCCTGCTTCAAGTTTGAAATCTTTGCCAATAGCATCAATCTTTGCTAGTATTTCCAGAATATTCCCTGCAAGAGACACATCTCGGACCATTGTTCCCTTCTCACCATTCTCAATTAGATACCCGTGACTGGCTTGAAACATGAATTGACCTTTTGCAGGCTGTGTATAGCCATAGTTGAAGCCACAGAGAAGGATACCACTCTTTGTATCTTCTATGAGTTCTTCAATATCCCAGTCCTTTGGTTCCATGAATGTGTTACTCATCCTTGGCAGAGGGATGTGCATGAATGACTGAGCTCTTGCGGCACCATTTGGTTCTATGTCCATTCTGCTTGAAGTTTCAAGACTATGCAGGAGGTCTGTTAAGACACCATCTTTCACCAAGAATCTTTTCTTGGTCTTAGTACCCTCCCAGTCATATTCTGTAGACCCACGCATTCCTGTCAGTGTCGGATCATCACTTATGTTGAGATAATCAGATCCCACCTCCTCGTTGACTCTATCCTCAAGAACTGTTGAATGAGCTGGCCAATTGTCAGCCTCAGTTGCATGACCAAAAGCCTCGTGAGTGACAACGCCATTGATTGCAGGATCAAGAACCACATCATAGATTCCACCTACAGCAGCCTTTGAGGACAAGAGGTCGATTGCCAATTTCGCAGCCTTTGTCCCGATATTTTGTGCTTCTTCGGATTCCATTTCCTCAAATCCACTTCGAAGACTTATGGACTGTTGACTGTATTGTCTGTTGGAACCCTCCTTTGCAGTTGGAACAGAAATAACTCGGGGAATAGAGTTCTGAAGAGTAACTCGAGTCCCCAATGAGTTTGCAATGAATATCTCCGAAGTTAGCTCTCCATAGATGGACCTTGTAGCCACAATTCGCCTATCGAAATCGCGTGCTTGATTATCAATCATTTGTACAAATTCCATCTTCTCGTCAATTGATACACTGTCGAATGGTTTCTTCACATTCAGTTTGACCTTGTCCTCAAAAACAGGACCATCAATGGCGAAATGTTCTGCCACTTTCTCTTTAGTGGCCAGGGCTAGTTTCGCCACTGACTCGCCGGTTGTTCGCAGACCGTCAAGTGTCAGATTAGTTGTCTGAGCAAAAGCCCAAGCACCATCTACGAACGCACGAATTCCAGCACCTTTGATACGAGAGGCGGTTGATTGTCTGGTGATGCCATCGTTGATTTCAATGATTGTTGTGATGGAGTTCTCAATTCGCACATCAGCGAAACTGACTCCCATCTGTAGAGCTGCTTCAATAGCTGTCTGAGCAAGGTCTTCCATGAGAATCGCCTGTGAATAGAGCCCCAGCCTTCTAAATCGGATATAACTGATATGGCCTGTACATTTGGTAAAGTGAGTTGCCATGGATACCTCAATGTTTCCGGAATAATACACGGGTTATTCTTGGATAATTCCTCGATGTAAGTAGACGACCGGAGGTACTCACTTGACAAAAGACTCACCATTTGGACAATGTAGATCATGTCAATCAGACCGAGCCACACACATGTGTGAGGATTGTGGAGCAGCCCTATGCTCAGAGTGTCTTGAGTCAAAATCTAGCGAATACACGGTCTGTAGCGATTGTCATCATATCCTTGGCACTCCAATGCCTGGTGAGAGATTTGAAGTGTGTCCTCAGTGTGAATCAGAGAAACTGAGCAAAGGACGAAAGACTGTGGACATATGTCCAAGATGCCACTCATCAAGAGTAGTACTTCTGGAAGACCGAAGAAGGACTCTAGCTCTGGACATGCGTCATGCAATTATGACAATTCAGTACGGGCACACAAAACTAAGAGAGTTCACAAACAAGCTAGCAGGTTCAAAGAGGTTGCTTGTTTCTCTCAGGATGGCTAATTTTCTACACTATAGATGGATTGAAGAAAAGATTGAGAGCATGCAGAGTGAGCTCCCAGCAATCAAGAATAGAATTTCTAGTCAAGCTGAGATCATCGCCAAAAGGATGGCGGCGGAAACTAAAAACTTCATAGACTATACACAGTGGAGCCCCGCACAGTTTCCATTCATTGAAGGAATTACAAACAGAATAACGGAGATGGGTATATACTACAAACAGAATGTCGATGAGTCCCTTGAGCCACTTAGAGCGACGCTAAAAGATGTCAGAAGGCAGCTTGATGGGCTTGACTACTATAAGGGACAGTTCACATCATTCTATGAACATAGTCAGCTTTCTGTAGGAGAGCTTCCAGTCTGCGCACTTCCGGAGATCAAAATTACTGGAAGCGATTTTCTCAAGAACGACAAGGCTTTTGGAACTCTTTTCATAACAAACAAGAGGATTCTCTTCATTGCTGAAACTGGAAGAGTCCGGAAGAAGATGGAAACAATCTTCGACTTTCCACTAGTCTATCTAAAGTCCATTGAAGAGGACGGGCGATTGAGAAAGCGATTGGTTCTGAAGCTCAAACAGGGGGAGATCAAAGCATCTTGCTCAGATCAGACGAAGAAAGTCCTGCCAGACTATGTTGAGATTGCAAGGAAATTTGAAAAGTATATACAGACTGATATGCAGAGGGTACGAAAAATAGAACAGACGGACATTAGCACAAGCGACGTTCGACTCAAAATAGAAGGAATGGTCTACACTCTTCTTTCTACAAATGACAGGTCACAGTATGTTGATGACATGCCCTTGATGAAACCAGGTCCCAGACCTCGTGTTGGCAACTGGGATTCGACCCCGGTTCGTCGATATCCCTATGATGGCTACTACAGGAAACCTGAGTCATTTCGTGATGAGCTCGATCGAGTCATTGGGCAGTATGATCAGAAGCAAAACACTCGTCCAACTTATGATGTAAGTCCTCGAATGCATTCTCTGCAGAGAGATGCTGCATCCATTGAAACTGCAATTCGGGATACTGTACACATGCTACGAAGTGGACAACTTGTTGCTGAGGACTTCATCAGAAGGTATAGAGACTTGATGAGAGATTCGTACCATAACAGACGCGAGATTGACCGTGTGGCAAGAGAGTCTCGTGACAGGCTTTGGTAATCCTATACACCCAGTTCTCGTTCCAGTGCTTTGATATCTTCCTCAAGAGATTCTGCTTCGCTTGCAGGACGTGTGACTGTAGGAGCATCAGCCAATCCAGCCTCAGCATCAATTTCCTGAAATGCAAAGGTCATGTCCTCAGAAGTAATCTCCATGGTTGAATCAAGTGCATCATCAGAGATGCTAGCCTCAATCTCGAAATCCTCAAGGCGACGAGCAATCTCATCTACATTGGCAACAACCTTTGAAGCATCAGTGCCATCGCCAAGCATTCCGAGAATTTTAGCTACTTCTTGAAGAGCCTTCTGTGTTTTTGCAGATGTCTGAGCACGATTCAGGTGAGCCAGAATCTTTAGTATTTGTAGACGTGATTTGTCAACAGAAAGTGCGTATCTTCTGAACCGCACCATCTCGGTTGCGTATGTTCGATATGCCTCTGTCTGACCAGCTTTTCTTGCACGAACAGCACGTGCTTTCGTATCCCGTTCTTCCTTCTCTAATTTGTTTCGTTGGCGCGCCAGTTGTTTCGACAAAATCCTGAGGCGGCTGGATATCTCACCAATATCTGGCTTTTTTCTTCCCCAGGAGAATGCCTTTCTGATTGGGTTCAAGAATCTCACCTATTCTGGGTGTAATAACTCAGGTCATTTTGTGGGAAGATAGCGTTTAAACCTTCGCAGTTTGCAGATTATAATGTGTCTGTATGTACTGGGTGTGACAGAAATTCTTAACACCTTATAGGTAGTGTTCACATGAACTCGAATGCCAGATAGGGTAGACCAAGGTCTAAAAGCATTACTCGCAAAAGCCATTGACTTGGACAATAGAGGTATGAAAAAGGATGCTTGTCAAGAGTATCTCAAAGCAAGTAAGATTCTCATTAAGTTATCAAACTCTTCAGCATTACCTTCAGTTAAAAAACACTATCTTGACAGGGCTCAAGAATGTGTAGATAGAGTAAGATATCTCTCAGGCATCAAGAAGAAAGCAGATGGACCGGTGGATGGTCTTGTTACGCCTCCTAAGATTGACACCGGTACTGCTGAACCGGTTCCAATTAAAGAAACGAGGGCTGAAAGTGAGCTTGACGAAGAGGAAAAACGCCTTAGAGAGATGATATCGGACACAATTATCACTGAACGTCCTAACATGAAGATGTCTGATGTCGCTGGTCTTGAAGATGCAAAGCAGGCGATTGATGATGCAATTATAGCCCCTATGAAACACCCAGAGCTTTTCAAGGGGAAAGCAAGACAACCGTGGAGGGGTATTCTGTTTTATGGGCCTGCAGGATGTGGAAAAACCTTAGTTGCTAAAGCGGTGGCATCTGAGGTCAATGCCACCTTCTTCAATGTTTCAGCCGCGAACATAGTGAGCAAATGGTTGGGTGAGTCTGAAAGGCTCGTTATGAACCTCTTTCAGCTAGCGCGAAAGAGTCAACCCGCTATCATCTTCATCGACGAGCTCGATTCAATAGGAGTGTCTAGATCAGGTGACGATGTTGGTGGTGAGAGACGTCTAAAGACTCAGTTGCTTACAGAACTCCAAGGACTTGCTAGTAATGAAGAGGATCGCATTACTCTCATAGGGGCAACCAATCTTCCATGGGAGCTTGATTTCGCACTTCGATCGAGATTTGAGAAAAAAATCCATGTTCCATTACCTGAGA
>JBHLOX010000032.1:0-21477 GCA_048940045.1 Promethearchaeota archaeon | reverse complement strand
CAAATGGAGAACCTAGAGAAAGCAGGACTTGCCGTCAATTACAACAAGATTCCGGGAACCAAATCGAAATCACTTCCAAAACGTGTTCATATTTGGGATGAAACCCTCAGAGATGGTGAACAGACTCCTGGGGTTGCTCTAACTATCGACGAGAAGATAGAGATTGCCAAGAAACTCGATGAGGTAGGTACTGCGATTGTAGCTGTTGGTTTTCCAGCGGTGAGCGAGGAGGAAAAGAAAGCAGTATCAGCCATAGCAAGAGAAGGGCTCAGTAAGGCATCAGTTGCAGCACCAGCTAGAGCAGTAATCTCAGATGTTGAGGCTTGTGTTGATGCAGGTGTGCAGGAAGTACCCATTTTCATCGCTACATCGGATTTCAGATTGAAGTATCAGCTCAGAATGACACGAGATGAGATGCTTGAACGACTCACAGAGTGTATTGAGTTTGGAAAGGAACATGGTCTCATCGTGGATTATATCGCGGAGGATGCTACACGTAGTGACATGGAGTTTCTGTGCAAAGCATATGGAACAGCGATTGATGCAGGCGCTGACAAGATCTGCATAGCAGATACCGTGGGATTTGTGCGTCCTGAGGTCATGAGATACATTACGAGAGAGGTCAGGGAGCATCTTTGGAAGAAGTCTAAATACAAGGTTCCTATGGCAGCACATTGTCATGATGACTTCGGACTAGCAACAGCAAACACACTGGCGGCCGTTGAGGAAGGAGTGACATATCCACATGTGTGTGTCAACGCATATGGCGAACGGGCCGGTAACGCTGCTTTTGAAGAGATTGTCATGGCTCTTGAGGAACTCTATGGCGTTGATACTGGGATTGAAACCGAGAAACTCTATGGTCTTTCGCAGTTAGTGGAGCGTAATTTTGTAGTACCTCTGCCCCTCCACAAAGCAATCAGTGGTGACAATGCCTTCACACACTCAAGTGGGATCCACTCCCATGGCCAGCTTACACACTCGATGACCTATGAACCAATTAGTCCAACTCTTGTCGGAAGGCGACGTGAGTTTCATCTAGGAAAATTCGTGGGTAGACACTTTGTAGAATACCTCCTCAAGATGGGAGGTGTAAAGGCCACATCTGAGCAAGCGCGGGAAATAGCAGACCGTGTGAAGCATACTCACGAGGAACGAAAGAAGAGTCAGTCTAAGGTGGCTTTTGACAAGATAAAGGGAGAACTGAAGGATCTTAGAACTGGGGTTTCTGAGAGGGAGTTCTGGGCAATCGTCTTCGACGTGATTTAATCTTGACCATGTTAGTCACCATAGATGAGTTGAAGATGCTTGCTGAAAAAGGAGGATGGCAGGTGGACAAAATATGCCAGACCGGTAAGATTAACCAGTCAGCATATGTTGGGATTCTATCGAAGAAGGGAGCATTATGACAATCTATGAACTCGGCGATAAGAAACCAGAGATAGCTCCAACTGCATATGTTCACCCACAAGCCTCAATTGTTGGCGATGTGAAAATAGGAGAACGAGTCTTTGTCGCGCCCATGGCATCCATCCGTGGAGATAGAGGAAGAATTGAGATAGGTGACGAAACAAACATCCAGGATGGAGCAGTCATTCATTCAGACTCAAGTTTCGTGACCAAGATAGGCCGACGCGTGAATATCGGCCACAATGCTACAATCCACGCTGAGTTGGTTGAGGATAATGCAGCCATTGGAATGGGGGCGGTCCTAATGCTTGGTAGTAAAGTGGCAGAGGGTGCAATGATAGCAAACTCAGCACTTCTTCACAATAAGACAAAGACAGAACCATACAAGGTCTACGCTGGTGTTCCAGCCAAGTATATGCGAGACCTTGATCCAAAGGGTGAAGCCAGAAGAGCCATCGACGAATATCTAGACACCTATGTTGCAAACACAAAATTGTACAAGAAATACCTACGAGAGGCAGAGGATTAGGTGTGTCTAACCCATAGGTTTTTGTATGATGTTAACAATTGTTAATATATGAGTGAAGTGATAGAAGGTAAGATTATTTCTGTAAACTTAGGTGAGTTCTCAACGAAAAAGATCGTCTATGGATATCTCGGTATCGAACTAGTAGATAAAAAGCACATCAGGGTCAAGATTGATTCTTACACATGGTATGAAACACTCAGTCTAGGAGATAATGTAGAGGTGGAATTCGAAAGCTTGGCGGGAACAGACATACTAGTAGCGAGGAGAATCAGATTGAAAACCAGTTCAGATGTGTCATCAGACGATGCTGCGGCCATAGCGTAGAAGATACACGTTATACTTTTAGCGATAGATACCTAATCGTCTGTTAATTGATGAGATGAGGTTGCTTCAATGCCAAAGCTACCATTGCGATACTACTGCTATGTATGTGGCCATTCAAATGACTTGAAGTTGAAGGTCCCACTTGCACCTAAGATTGAACGGGATGAGATTAAATGTAGTAACTGTGGTGATGTTACACACCTACTTCTCACTGCCTGTCCAAAGTGTGAGAGTGCATTCAGTTACTATCTCTCTGATTTGGACTTCCCACAGGAGATTGCTACACTCGGTGAAACATATGTGAAACTACTCGCAGGAGTTCGGGATAGTCTCAAGAACCACATCAAGGAGTTCAATGTACCTGTTCCTAAGAAATGGTCGGTGAAACTAAAGTGTGAATGCGGCGAGGAATACACCGCAGAGATTCCATTGCCACAATTGTGAGATCAGCTAACAACAATTTCGTAGTTCAGATGGATTGGACACTTGATTGAATTTCCAACAAGACAGTATTGATGTGCCCTCTCTGCTGCTTTTGTCATCCTCTTTCGGTCTTTTTCGGTCCCAACAATAATCTTTGCGTTAATAGTGATTTGCTCAAACTCCCAACCAAACTCGCCCTTCTGTAGTGTGCCTGTAGCAGATAATTGGAAATCCTTGAATTCTCCATGAAATCGTTTAGCCGCACCAGATAGGGATACCCCATAACAGGAGAGTGCTGATGCTACAAAGAGGTCTTCAGGCGAGATTAGTTCCTTTGGACTCTCAGGCCAAAAATCATGGGGAGTAGCAACTTGGAGGTCAGGCTTCCCGTCTATTTCAATTGTGACAATCTTATCCCGGACCCAATTGCTGTTCATTATGTATCTATGTTGTTCTTGTGTTTCTAACATGAATTTTTATGATTTCCATCCATTGAATAGCCTTATGCTACCGGAACTGGTTATTTGTACACACAGATTCAGGATGGTGAGGCTTATTAGGAACCTCGTCCTAAGCAAAATCGGTGGACAGGCGGCTGATTGGGCAACATTTTCTGTAACATGCCCTCATAACTCCCCCCCTCCTACCATTTGCCTTATCGGCGCCTCCCACCAACCTCACCTACTGTTTTCTAGAAACCACCATCAGCTAATTTGAACTAGTCGAAGTATCGGCGGCCGAATATTCGAGGCATCTAGAAGAAGTAGAAAGTGGTGCTGCATCAAGCAGCACCGTTAGAGGTTATTTCTTGGATTTGGATTTAAGCTGACGAACCGCCTCACGAATGTCTGCCTCGTCAACCTCTTGTTCTTCGACTAGGAGATCACCACTATGTGCGGCCGGAGCAGCTGCTGACATCTTAGTCATTGCTCTCTTTCTGACTCCCTTAGCTTGAACTCTTGAAACAATCTCAGAGATTTTCTCCTCCGTAAACTCTTCATCGGCAGGGAACTCTTCCATGCTGACACCGAGGTCCTCAAGGATAGATTTCTGAATTGCCAGTTTGTCAATTTCCTCAACGGCAAGTCCGGTGACGATATTGACAAGAAGCTCTGCCTTCTCGAGTGGGATGAATCTTCCCTGTGTATCTGCGGCAATCTTCTCATAGGTTTCAATGCCTTTCTGATAGCTAGTAATCTCCGGGAAGCAGCCTACCGTATGAATAACGATACCCATACCAAAAGCTCTTTTGGCCTCCTCAGTCCATTTGGCACCATCAGGAGTTCCCTGAGGCCAACGGTCTCCATCCTCGACTCCATGTGGAGGGGCATCACCAATGAGGACAGCAATCTTTGCAGACTCATTGAGGAACTCCATTTTGTTCATGACTTGAAGCGCTGTTGAAACAGCTTCAGGACCGTCACCTCCACCAGATGCATCCATCTGCATGACATAACTTTCAATCTTTGATGTGTCTGGTGAGAGTTCATATTTCTGAGTGACGTAAGTGGTTTCTTCAGGTGGATGGTCTCGATAACACACAAGACCTACCCGAAGCCTGTGGACCATCTCCTCTTTCTTAATTGTCCGAATAATCTCAAGAATCTTAGACTTGACATTCGCAATATATGGTCCCATTGACCCAGTATTGTCTACGACGAATACTATGTCAAGTTGTCCTATTTTTTCTGACATTTTTACTCCTCTCAAGCGTGCTACTTGTTGTACAAAACAAGTAGGAACAATAGCGTTGGCGAGTTCCCTTCGTGAGCGAAAATAAGTCTTAGCAATTAAGGGCAAATAAAAAAAGCAGCCAGTTTTTTCGTATTCTGCAGGTTACTAGAGATCTCATTTGTGTTTCTGGTGTTAGCGATAGTCAATCTCGGAAATGGTTGACAATTGGCATCTTCCAACCCATTCCAAATGACTTCTTGGTAATGCGGATGCATGGAGGTGCTTGCCACCTTTTGTACTCAGATAAACGGACTCGTCTATAGACATCTTCGACCACGTCTTTGGGGTAACCCATGTCTAGAAGTTCGTGTTTGCTTCGTCTGTTTGCTACAATCTCATCAACCATTGGACTTACGATATCGAAGTCAAATGGGTCAAATTGATCTTCCTTCAACTCAGCAGAAGGTTTCTTTGTGAATGATCCTTCTGGAATAACCTGTTTGCCAGCTTTTTGATTCACATATTCTGAGAGTTTGTATACCTCTAGTTTGCTGACATCTCCAATAACTCCTACACCCCCAGTCATATCACCATAGAGAGTACAATAACCAAGAGCTATCTCAGTTTTGTTACCAGTGTTGAGAACAAGAATTTTGAGGTCTTTTAGTCGATTGGATATGTCCATTAGTATGTTTCCACGGGTTCTGGGCTGAATATTCTCATCTGCAACTGGGTCGTCCTGTGAGATATCAACACCAAAGTGAGCACGTAATTCAGCTAGTGGCTCACTCCATGTAGCATGGTATGCATTGACTATTTTTTGGATTGGCACTTGGATAAACTTGATTCCAAGATTGTTTGCAAGCAACTCAGCATCACTTTTTGAGTGGTCGCTGGAATATTTGGATGGCATTGATACACCGATCACATTCTCCGGACCCAATGCATCTGCAGCTATACACGCAGTCAAAGACGAATCAATTCCTCCACTAAGCCCAAGTACAGCTTTCTTGAATCCAGTCTTTTTGAAGTAATCCTTGATTCCCAAGACTAGTGCATTGTACATTTCTGCGTCTTCGTCGTATTTTGGTCTTGTAAGGGGTGTTCCTTCGCCTGTGTTGATATCAAATTCTATTACAACCAGGTCTTCCTCAAACTGAGTGCCAAGAGCAATTATACGACCCTTGGAATCAGCAGCTACACTACGACCATCAAATACAAGCTCGTCCTGTCCTCCGACAAGATTGACAAGGAAGACTGGCGTCTTGTTCTTTGTGGCCTTTTCGCGAACTAATCTTTCACGTTCGAACTGCTTTCCAACACGGAAAGGTGAGGAGGAGATATTAATGATAAGTTGTGCACCTTTAGAACAGAGAATATCAGTCACTTTTTCATCATAGGCTTCGTCCCAAAGGTCTTCACAAATTTCAACACCAAGCATTATACTTAGATCATTGACTTTTACTTTGATAGGACTAATGTTCTCACCTGGCTCAAAATAACGTTCCTCATCAAACACATCGTATGTCGGAAGAAGTGTCTTGTGAACAACGTGATGCAATTTCCCATTCTCATAGATTGCGGCCGCATTATACAGTAGACCTTCTTCATTAGAGTCTACAAATCCAACTATTGCAATAATCCCATGAGTGGAGTCTGCTATAGATTTGATAGCATCATGATTTGCCCTAATGAAGGCGTTCTCATACAACAGGTCTTGGGGAGGATATCCAGTTATCACCATCTCAGGAAAAGCAACTATATCGGCATTTAGTTCCCTACTTTTCTTGAGTTGCTCGATGACTTTGGCAAGATTTCCCTTGATGTCGCCAACGATTGGATTGATTTGAGCCATGGCTACCTTCATCTCAGGACCACCATTCTTTACAGCATCACAAGCGAGTAAAGACTTTTGTCCAGAGAGTTGCAGGCAAAAGATGCCAGGTTTCAAGAAATCAGGCGGATGTTTCCAGTTTCCTGTGATTTGCTGAATACATGTTCGGGAAGTCTTCAAAATGATGGGAAAGTCCCAAAATAAGAGAAGGCTTTTTCCTATCGATAAAGTGTGTTGGAATTCCAATTTCTAGCACTGGGAAGCCAGAACCTGAACTTAGCTCCCTTGCATCTGTCACTACCTGGTCTTGTTAAGGCACCTAGGTCCCTCGAGGAGCCTACAAGAACAGTCTGGAGTGGTTTGTATTCATTCATTATTTTTCTAGTGAGGACTAAAATAAAATCAGTGTTTTGCTTTAAATAGGCGAAAGAGCCATAATCTGAACCTGCTCGTTCAAGTTTTTGCAGAAAACTGTGCCCTCTTGGTAAGATTTGTCACCTGCTTGGATACGCCCATAGATATTCGATTTAGCCCCTATGAAACATGGTGTTTGAACATTGGCATTCGCTAAACTTAGGAAAAAACTAACGGGTGAACCAGATCTGAAGGAACTTCACAGAATCAAGTCGCAAGTATTGACTGATGTACACAGAAGATCCTTCCAGAGGTAGGCACCATGTCATCAATCTCATTAGATGTAATTATGCGTAATGCATTGGTCGTGCACTTAGCACGACCATCTCTCCCTTTTTTCTATTGACTAGTCTTTAACAATTTTAGGAATCGCTTATCGGTTTTCAAGGATTCAAGATCCAAATCATCACGAGCCCACTCTCGGATAGACTCATCATTCTGAAAAGCCACTTCAAGATACCCTAAAGCTTCATCATGTTTTCCAGCGATGCAGGTGTAGCATCCTAGGTTGTACAACGCAGAACCAATTTCATTAGGCTCTGTAGTTAGCTTTGTTGCTCTTAATGTGGCTTCAATTGCACCATCAAGCTGTGTGTTTTCCTTTCTTGCATAACCAAGACTGATCCATAGCCAGAATCCATTCGGGTTCAACTCTGTTGCAGCTTCAAATGCTGATGCTGCTTCAGCATATTTTTCTTTGGCGACAAGAACATGACCTAGTTGATTCCAGAGCTGCCAAGCATTTGAATCATGGGCAATTGCGGCCCTCAAGATGTCTTCCGCTTCTTGGAAATGTTTCTCTTTTCGGAGATGTACAACATTTTCGGTGATTTCTTCAACGCTTTTCATTTCCGATTATCAACACCTTCTTATGCCCAAATATATATTTTTAACAATAGTTAAATAGATTTTGTTAAATGTGCATTCCATCCTAGGAGCAAAGATAAAGATGAGGACACAAGAGCTCAAAACCACTATCTTGAAGATCTCAGGGCAAGGTGAGTTTTATGGATATGAGATGCACAAACAGCTTGAACAAAGAAACATCAAGATTGGAATTGGTCGTCTATACTCTGTTCTTGCTGAAATGAAAGAGGAGGGGCTTTTGAATGATCACTGGGAGAAGAGCCAATCGGGCCCCAAACGAAGGGTCTACAAAATTGGAAGGGCTGGTCGCAATGAGCGTGAGAAGATACTCCTGGAGGCAATCAGGACAGTCCATGATTTCTATACTGAATACCTGATTAGTCTTCCACAAAAATACAGTGTCTTCAATATTGTAGGTGGTATTTTGACAAAAGGGCTTTCGAAGAAGTCCAGAATAGGTTATGCTGCTTCAAGGTTCTCAGGACCGTTGAGGAATATTATTGGTGTATTGAGGAATATGGTGCCGAAAGGGACACTATATGCTATTACGGATCATACCAATGGACTCGATTTAGGAGTAGAGGATGTACTTGTTGTGGAAGGAACTTTCGAAGATCTACCCATGAAAGATGATTTCCTTGACCTTCTCGTTGTAACAGGCAATATCAAAAGTGATTGTCTAGAATCATGTTTGTCCGAGTGGCGACGAGTCCTTAAGACTGATGGTCGTTTCGCGATTGCAATACCTACAGCAACAATTTCGACTTATGAAGACCCACTAGAAATCGGGGAGTTCATAGAGCAACGTGAACACCCCCGACTGGAAAGTGGTGATTCATTGAGTTCGAAAAGTATTCAATCAGCGATGAGTCACTTCTTCAAGAAGGTAGAAGAGAAGAGAGTTGTTCATATATCATTACTTCTGGGAACTGGAGTTCTATAGATGGTATATCAAAATTTGACTATACTGAATTGGCGATAGTCGTTTATATCCTCTTGAAGTAACTCTAATATGAGTGAGAAAAAGTCATCTGTTGGCTTTCCAGACTCTCCTCGAATTAATGAAAAGGTAGTGTAGTACACCTTCTCGGAGGAAGTTAGGGTCCTACTTCCTCCATCATTTCTGATTTGCGGATAAATTCACTATATACGATTTCGTAATTTACCCGAAATTTGCTAGTTGTTTATAATTATTAGTACTCACCAGAGAAACACTGCGGAATTGTATTCGCCTTGGGAATTTGAGGTATGTACATTTGAAAACGAGAAAACTCATTGGTATACTGACTGTGTTTGGATTCATTGTCTTGATGCTTTTTGCTTCTCAGAATGTTATTGCATTGTCAGACGGTGTCACACTCCAAGGAAACTACACAACAGACACGATTACTGTTGATGGCGATCTTTTAGAATCAGCTTGGGATGACGCTGAAACTTTGAACATTCGAAACATCGATGGCTCTGGAATCAACGTTGTATTGAAGGCACTCGTAGATGACACCTATATCTACATCTTTGCAGCGTGGAATGATACTACGATGGACAATACTCGCAAAGGGTGGTCATACAATGGTACACACTGGAAGAATGTCGGTGGCAACGAAGACCGCATCACATTTGCTTGGGGCTTGGGGTCAGACATTGTATGTGGACATAATCCGGGTACTACTGACGCAATGCTCTTCGATGTGTGGCATTGGAAAGCATCTCGAACCGCCATAGCCGGTTGGGCTGATGACAAGTATTGGGATGGGTCAGGCAGACAGGCTGATACAAAAACTGCTGGTGGTTACTCTGACAACTCAGTAGTTGTCCAAGCAAGTGATTCCGCTGCGATTACTACCGCGTTAGGAAACAGTACAGCTGTTACCGCTTTCAGTGATGACGATCGCCCATTCTGGGACAACAGTGGTGTGGAAATCACGTGGACAGCTGGAGTAAACTCAACACCCGTTGGTGACTTCATCAACGGTTACAAGACTGTTCTTCCGACGGGTAGCCGGGGTGATGTAATAGCAGAGTCAGTCCACAACGGAACAGCATGGAATGTAGAGTTCAAGCGAGCTCTAGATACTGGAAACTCAGACGATGATGTGGCTTTTAATCCTGGTAGTTCAATACCATTCTTCTTGGCAGTCCATAACAACTCCGGTGACGCTAGCCACTTCAAAGCAGGTGGAGCAGATCCAACTACATTCCAACTAAGTATTCCGTCTGAAAGTACACCAACAACTACGACAACACCTCCTACAACTCCTACGACTCCTCCAACAGGTTTTGATCAGACTTTGCTAATCGGAGTTGCCCTTATTGGAATTCTAGTTGTTGTTGTTATTATTGCGTTTGTCAAACGTGGCAGGTAGAGCCTCTGGCTCTTCCTCCTTTTCTTTTCCCCCCCTCTTGATTTAAGTCATGGATCACCTCTGTATAAGTCGATTTTAGGCACAAGTTCGGTTTGCAAATAAAAAGAGAATGAAGCTGAAGGAATTCCATCCTTCAACTCATTCCTCAACTGATTTTATGTATCAGGGCTCAAATATGTACGATTCAAAGTGTTCAAGCGCCATAGGAGTGCAGTCAGAGCATGCTTGTATTTCATCGGTATATGATGAAACAAAGAATTCTGCATCCCAGTCTGTTGTGTGTATCGGGATGAAATAGAGAGGTTGTAGTTTGGCAATCGCATCAACAACCTCAAGTCCTGTCATCGCTTGGCAACCTGGACCCAGCGGAAGTAGAACAACATCCATCTGACCGGATATCTGTTCGTACTCGGTTATGTTCTTGGAATCTCCAGCGTGAAAGATCTTGAATCCGTTTATGTCAATGATGTAGCTTGTCCAGTTCGCTTCAGGAGGATGGCTTGCGGCTCTTTCGTCTCCAATCCAAATCTCAGTATACATATAGAACGCAGTGATATTGATGGTTCCAACTTGAACTGAGTCAAGAGGGTCAACACCCACACCGTTGTGCACTGCAACTTCGGTCGTCATATTATCGGGGAAGATATTCACAGTGGAGGTTTTCTGGAGCATGTTGATACATGTGCTGTTGTAATGGTCGCCATGAGGATGTGTGATCAGGATCGCATCTGCGGGAAGGGTTGAGTAGTCAGAGGGCAAATTGATTGGATCAACATAGATGCGCAGTCCCTCAGCTTCAATCATAACTCCTGCATTTTCAAGGATTGTGAGTTTGATTGAGTTGTCCTCAGGTGAAGAAGGAGGAGTGGTCAGGATCATAACACCGGCAAAAACTCCGACCCCCATAACAACAGCCGCAATTACAATAATTGCAATGGTTTGGGGTCTTGTTGGGCTCATGTTTCCAAATCAGATATGATAGATTGTATTTAAGGTAGGGTTCAGCGCAGCTTCTCACCCTTACGGATAATTTGCGTATATCTGAGGTATAATATCAAATTAGCATAAATCAACCATGGGGCTGCAATAGTTGGGAGATTCATCCGCAGGAAATAACTTGAAACCAAAGACATGGGGTGGATTTTGGGATATCTTTGGTGAGGTTCTCGTTGATTTCTTGGAAATACAACAGGGAGCGAGCGTCCTCGATATAGGTACGGGAGGTGGATCCGTCCTCTATCCCACAGTGATCAAAGTCGGAGAGATGGGGCGCGTCATTGGAGTCGAAACATGTGAGCACTGTGTAGATGCGACCTCTTCTGAAATCAATCGCTGTGGAATAAGTAATGCAAATGTTTACTTCATGGATGCTCGCGAGGCTGAATTTGAGAGTCATTCGTTCGACTGTGTGACTGCAGGTTTCATTGGTTGGGATGATTATTTTGATTTCGAAACCTTGGAGTATAAGAAACCTGATGAGTTGATGAGTTCAATATGTCGATTGTTGAAAACAGGTGGGAAGTTTGGAATGAGCACCTGGCTCATGCAGGAAGACCTTGACTGGATGTATGGATTTCTAAATGCGCATTCAATCGATTGCAGGCGTAACTACCATATAGAGAATGAAGGAGGGTGGCGGATTATTCTCACGAAAGCAGGATTCCAAGATATCAGAGTTCTCGTGAAGTCAGCCACCTATACCTACCCATCTGTTGATTCTTGGTGGAAAGAAATGATGGATTATGACTGGATTATCAATGGGCTAAACAGTGAGGTGATAACTGACTCAATTAAGAGAGATGCATATGCAGCAATACAGAACCTCTTGATAAAGGATGGTGGAGTACCATTCAAGCGTGAAGCTATCTTTGTGACGGCAGTAAAGAGGGACTGAACATCAAGCTTATGACGGGATTCCAAAGCCAATAGAATCGGTATTTCTAATGAACGCCAATGAAGCCTTTGAACAAGGAAGACAAGAGATGCAGGCGGGTAGACTCGAGAAGGCAATCGAAGCGTTTGAGGAATCGACGAGTCTTGCTCCCTCATCATTCGATGCGTGGTGGGCGCTGGGTAGTGCTTGCAACCTTTTTGGCACGCAGTTGGAGGCGGAGGGCGATTATAAACGTGCAAACATGTACAAGGTGAAGGCAGCCTACTCATTCGATAGAGCGACCAGAGCAGAACCTTCAAACTCTAAGGCTGAGAAAGCAAAGGCATATGCTCAGACAATCAGGGATGCTCAAGCCCGAAAGAAAGAAGTCGGTTATTTCGAGTAAGATGTTCGTCGAAGAAGTTGCATAGTGTTTTATGAAAGGAAACCATCTAGTTAGTGGAGGTCGTTTCGTTTTGGACAGATCCATAGTGATCAAGGGTAGTGTGGTCATAATGGTTGCACTGATAGTCGGATCTGCCCTCTTAGTTCAGGTTGGAATACCCCCACTACCTGTACACTTTGAAGAAATTGACCAGGGTTTCTATTGCGGTCTGACAGCCAGAGTTAATTACATCATAGAGGATAATGATTCGTGGAATACACTCTGGAAAGATATGCACAACATTAGCACAAGTACTCCGGAACTTCCATATGTGGATTTCACGGAGGAGGTTGTTATTGCGGTCTTTCTTGGAGAGTTCCCAACTGGGGGATATATTGCTGAAATTACAGGGATTATGTCCGATAAAGGTCATATCATAATCACAGTGAGAGAACAACATCCTGGGGAGAATTGTGGAGTGACCATGGCTTTCACACAACCCTATCACATTGTGAAGGCATCTATAGAAACAATCCAATCTGTCGAGTTCTACTATAACTTAGTAATAGATGAGTGCTAGGAAACGTGGACCCATCGACATGTAGTGGAAGAGAGAGCTAGGTCATCATTGTCAAAGATTACATCAGTCCGTTGTTATCTGTAGATTTCGTGTACAACACAGTCATTCGCAATTGTCCATGAATATTCAGACCATATCTCTTTCATCATCAAAGTCAAGGTCAGCTACAACCTCAAAACCAATCGCTGGTTCTTCTTTTGGAGCACCCCAAGTTTCTTCTTCAGGTATAGGGATGGGATACGACAGACCCCTGTGAATCATTAGGACTCCAACTAGAGAAACAATCGCACAGATTATCAGAGAGATTGGGAATCCAAGGTTCTGTATTGTAAATCCAATAATGACAATCTGAGGAAGGGCTAGTATCATGGAAACAGTGGGCATAAGAGAATAGACACTATTGCGAATTCGATTGGGTATCACATCCAGTAACACCCTCTGAGTAAGTATGTTTGAAAAACCTCCAAAAAGTCCGGTGAAGATAAACGTGCAGAGTAGCAATACGATAGGAATAATGAATTTTTGAGGGATTTCCATAATAACTATGTCAGTGAACGGAAGTAGTATCTCGACAATTATTGCCCCCTCTGTAATTGGAGGCAAGACAATCATCACTATTGCTAGAAGCAAGAAGAAAAGAAATCCACATGTCTGAAGTAATCGGAACCTAGGAATCCATTTCTGCGGGTCAAATCTACGTGACCAGACACCTGACCTCTCCTCTGTGAAGACGCCGGGAATAAACAGAATTGTCCGAAAAGAGGCTACTCCAACATCTGTGATAAGATACAAGAAATAGAAGGGAAAAAGAATGAGGTTCCCCCAGACGATGATGACACTTGTCACTAAAGTGCCTCCGATAATGAACCATTTAACGAATGGGTCAGTAATAAGAAAGCTAACTCCAGACTTCAGAAGATTCGTATACTCACTCATGGTAGGTCGTTTTCTCGCTTCTCTGACTTCAGGAAAGTCTTGGACAAATCTCACGATTAATACAGCGAAGATTACACACGCAACCGCCTCAAGTTGAAACACCCACTGACGACTAAATACAACTGCGAGTAGACTACCAGGTATCAAACTTGCAGTAGCTGCTATCTGGATGATCATACCACTTCTTCCCAGGAAAACACCATACTCTTTCCTATCCTCATCAGCAGGCATGGCAACCCTGTAATTATTATCAAACCAGGCCATCCATGCGCCGCTTTCTTGGGAAGCTGCTATGCCCCATATCACATATAGAATGACGAAGACCACAAACGGAGTTGTTGGAGTAAGAATTGATGTCAGATAGAAGGTAAGTCCATAACAGAAGAATGCGGAAGATATAATCCAACGCTGACCAATCCAATCTCCTATCGCACCTGTTGGGTAGTCAAGAAGTGTTTGTGCTCCGAGTTGGAGTATAACTAGTACGCCAATGAGACCTAGACCCTCCATGAACATTCCCGCGCCGCCTCCCAATGTATCAGCTACAAAGATCATATAGAAGGTACTGGACATTGCAGTGAATGCTACAAGGATTGGTACAAATCCGATAATCATCTTGGCAATCCGAAGTATACGTTCGTTGTCTTCACTGAACCCATAGAATGAGGCAATTCGTCCCATTAGCCATAACCACGCAGCTGTTCAGCGACTACTTTGATAAAAAATTATGTACACATTTATACTATACAACAGGCGGACCAGCCTGTATCCTCTCCCGAAGTTCATCAACTTCAGCTCGGAGCCCATGAATATCTTCAAGGAACCAAGTCACACCTGTTTCGATCCAGGGCTCAAGATTTTCAAAGTCTTTCTCTGAGTCAGTTCCAGTTGTTTCGCCTGCAATGACGATATCATAGTCATTCAAGCTTCCTCGTTCAGATTTGACTATCTCAAGAGCATCTTCGAGAAGCTTTGGTGTTACTGGTTCCGGCCACTTTGAGTGGACGGGTGACACGCCGTCAAAGCGTGCAGCTCTCCTGAAAGGCGCCTTGTTCGGAACACCTCCACCAACCCATATTGGGATTCTGGGCTGCTGCTTGGGTTTGGGGAGAAAGGTCATCTCTTCTAGCTGATAGTGAGAACCATTGTAGGAGAAAGGTTCGCCAGACCAGAGACCAGTGATGATGTCAAGTCCCTCATCCAGCATCTGCGCACGTGTCTTTGCATCACTCGCTTCGCCAAAATACTCAAACTCAACATCAGGAGGTGCACCAATTCCGACTCCGAGGACCAACCGACCTTTTGAGAGGTGATCCACAGAAAGTGCCTCTCTAGCAACCTTCCAAGGTCTCCGACGCGGGAGAGGTGTGATGAGTGGTCCAAGTCGGATTCTCTTTGTGTTACATGCAATTGCAGCTAAGGCGATCCAAGGATCAGCGAATTGAGTCACCATGTCCTCTTGTTTGAAGACCAACATATGATCCCAGAGGAAGAACCCATCCCATCCTGCCTCCTCGACATCCATTGCGATTTCAACGAGTGTGTCAATATCACCAAACCATCCAAAGTTAGGGATGTTGATTCCAAACTTCATCTGCATTCCTCGAGGATTGAATCATGATACATACTGAAATAAGGAACCTCTACTCGGGAATCACGAGTGAGAACAGATGTTTGTATTCTGGTAGCAAGTTACTCAAAAAGGAACAAGTTGAGCCTAAACATCATGTGTCAAGTTTCACATTTTGATTAGTCAAAAACGCGATGTTGCAGGAGTCTGTTCGAACTACTGAATCCTTCAGACTCGTAGAGGGGAAGACCATCATCTGATGCATGAAGAAATAGTAGCCCAATTTCCTCACTCTTACAGACTTCTATCACATACTTCAGTAATGCCTTGCCTACACCCTTCCTACGATGTTCATGCTCTACAAACATATTAGTGAGATAGGCATATACTCCACGCTTCTGTGACCCCTGTGGTGGAACCCTGAATGGACTAATACCGCATCCACCAATGACCTCATCATTCTCCTCGACCAAGAAGTAACGATAACCCTCAGTCCAATCACCCTCAAGATACTCCTCAGTCAACCGAGTTGTTTCCTCAATGTAGCCTTTATCTAAGCTCATATCGGTGAACATGCCAATGCGATGGTGTAATATCCATTTACCATCATAACGGGTTGCCTCTCGGATTTTCATCTGAGCATCACTCGAGTTCTCCCGCAAAATGTACTGGAAATAAGGGTTTGGAATTCCAAAAGGTCTTTTAGTCGGATAATGGGTAACCTCGTTTCGACTCCGTTTGAGGAGTATGTGAGAGTTACTATGGGAATGTGAAAGTATTGGTCGAAGAATCTTACACCAGAGCAGCGAAGATAATGGTCTTCACAGCGTGTGCGCTTGGATGGGCTTTTGATGCTGTTGGACTTACAATCATCAATTTCCTCACTGATGATCTCATCGCGGCATTCAGTGTGACCGAGGCTGAAATCGGATTTGTGTTTTCAGCTCAATACATCGCAACGGTTCCAGGAGCGATTCTATTTGGAAATCTTGCGGACAGGTATGGCAGGAAGAATATACTCCTTTTCTCAGTTCTTTGGGACGCGATTCTGACTGCGCTGACAGCTGTTACGCCATCGTTTGAGGTCTTGGCAATTCTGAGGATACTATCAGGAATGGGTGTGTCTTGGGGAATTGCCTACGCACTACTTGGTGAAGTCTTTGCACCGAAGCGCAGAGGACTGTTCGGAGGTCTAGTGCATGCCATGTTCCTGGTCGGATATATTGTTTCGGCAGTCGCAGCATTGACTATAGCACCTGCCTATGGCTGGCGTGCTACTTTCCTGGTGACCCTGTTAGCAATTCCAATTATCCTGATCCTCTACTATGCAATGCCTGAGTCTGACCTCTGGAAACGGTTAACAGAAGAGGAGAGAGAGATGGGTGTTCCTCTGAGAACTGGAATTCAACAGGTCTTTAGTGCTGGACTCGGTAAGCTTCTGGTTCTCGCAACCGTATTATTCTGGGCGGCAGAGTTTGCATACCACGCTATCGTGGATTGGGGACCCCACTTCCTGCAGTTTGAGCTAGCCTACTCTGACACAGCAGCGACTACGACGATACTTCTTATCTCACTGGTTGCAATGCTCATCCTGCCATTCTTCGGGCTCATGAGTGACAGGATTGGAAGGAGAATCAGCTTTGTGATTTCAGCAGTTATCGGTCTGATAGCTACAATCTTACTCGGAATATTCGCCATTGTTATACCAATCCGTGAACTAGCGGTTATGGCACTGTTCATCATACCGGCAGGATTTGGTAGTCATGCTCTTTTCGGAGTTTGGTCATCAGAGATGTTCCCAACTGAGTCACGAGCGGCTGCGACATCTGTAATCTTCAGCCTTGCTCGAGGACTCTCATTTGGAGGTTGGTTCGTAGGAATCCTAGCCACCATTGTTGGCTTGTCGATGGGTATGATGTTGGCAATCATCGGTTTTGTTCTGATGGTGTTCCTGCCATTCACGTTACCTGAAACTGCTGGAAGAGACCTTGGCAGCATGGAAGATAGAGAAAGTGATCTTGCAGACGAAGATGTTGGATTTGAAGAGGAGGCTCTCAATTAGTGACTGAGCTGACCGGAGCTCAAGCAGCAGCACGGGCAATCATCGCAGAGAATGTAGACACAGTCTTCACCTTAGCGGATGGGTCCATACTGCCCATCCTCGATGGACTGATCGAAGGGGGAGTCAAAGTCATCGACGTTAGACATGAACAGGCTGCAGGAAATGCAGCTGATGGCTGGGGCAGGGCTACACGTACACCAGGTGTTTGTCTAGTTGCAATGGGACCAGGCCTTGTGAACCTTCTGCCTGCTTTAGCTCAGGCATATCATGCGGGTAGTCCTGTTGTTGCCATTACTGGAGCAGCTCCACTTGACATGTATGAGATGGATGCATTCGAAGACATCGACGCAGTGAAGATGGTGGAACCATATACAAAGTGGGCTGCACGATGTAGGACTTCTAAAGAGATTTCTAGGTATGTGCGCCTAGCCTTCTCACATGCAATGTTAGGCAAGAAGGGACCTGTGCTTCTGGAGATTCCCAAGGATATACAAGTGGCCACTTGCACTGCAGTTGATTGTTCGCCAGTAGATTATCGACCATCTGCTGGACCAACTGGGAGTTCATCGGCCATTAAAAAGGCAGTTGACCTCTTAGTAAACGCTGAGAGACCTGTCATATTAGCTGGTAGTGGTGTCTACTGGGCGGGAGCATCAAAGGAATTAATCGAATTAGCTGAGCTCATGAAGACTCCAGTTGCAGGCGAGTTTCTTGGGCTCGGGTGTATTCCACAGAGTCATGACCTATCGATTGGCAACGCTGTTTTGGCAACGCTGTTTCTACGTCAGGCAGATGTGATGGTCACAGTAGGCGCTCGTTTTGACAGCTTCCTTGGATTTGGCACAGACACTTCCACATATGCTGAGAATGTCAAGGTCGTCCATATTGACATTGATTCCTCAGTCATTGGAAAGAACAGACCTATTGAGGTGGGCATACATGGAGATGCCAAAGAAGTTCTGGCATCTATGTTGGACTTTGCGAAGACATCCAAGCTGAAGAGAGAAGACGCATCGTTTGCGGAACAGGTGAGAGCTGGATATCAGATGATCTCTGAAGGATTTGAAGAGGAAGCAGAATCTGATGAAGTGCCTATACGACCACATAGACTGATGCGTGAGCTTCGGGAGTTTGCAAAGCCTGAGAGTATGTTTGTCATCGATGGAGGTGACACCACTGCCTGGTCGTTCCTCTATCTACGTGCGGAGTTCCCGGGTCAGATCATTGGAGCTCAGGGACCTTTGGGGCATCTAGGCGCAGGGCTTCCAATCAGTATGGCTGCGAAGAAGGCGTACCCAGAGAGGGATGTATTTCTTGTCAGTGGAGATGGCAGCTTCTTCTTCAACGGAGTTGAGCTTGAAACCGCTGTCAGACTGGACATTCCTGTAATAACTGTGATTTGTAATGACCTTGCATGGGGTCTCGTCTACCACACTAGGAAGATTAAGACAGGTTCAGAGGAACTTGCGAGACGTGGAACCATAATCAATGAGCATGTCAAGCTTGACCAGTTCGCCCAGAGTCTTGGAGCATATGGAGAAACTGTGACAAAGGCAGAAGACATCAAACCTGCGCTTCAGCGAGCGATAGACTCTGGAAAACCGGCAGTCGTGGATGTTCGTGTGTCTCGTGACTATGAGAGCCTTCTAAGTCAGGTTCTCGCTGCAACGCCAGAAGGATAGTCTAGGAAACACGTTGCTGGATAAGTTCCAGCAATGTGCGAATCCTTTCAATGCGGAGGTCCTCCGGAGATTTATCGCCGTAGTCATAGACACCTTTGCCGCTCTTGGTTCCTAGGTCTCCTGCCTCCACCTTTTCTTGTAACCAAGAAGGAGGTCGGAACCGTTCATCCTCAAGGACAAATGCTAGGTAGTTAGCGGCCATAGTGATGACATCGAGCCCGATGTGGTCGATGTTTCCAAATGGACCAAACTGGAGGAAAATGTAACCCATGTGCTCCTTCCAAACCCTGTCAATGTCCTCGAAGGATGCGATACCCTCCTCAATCATCTTCGCAGCCTCAACAAGGACTGCTGCTGCCATTCGATTCACAAGAAACCCTGGAGCATCGCCGCATGTCACAGTCTTCTTCCCGCATGTATCATCAAGAAAAATCCGGACTGACTTGACCACATCATCTGATGTCTGAGGGCCAGGGATTATCTCCACCAATGGGAGGACATAAGGTGGGTTCATCCAGTGAACTCCCACAAACTGTTCAGGTCTCTCAAGATTTGCACCTATATCGCTCACTTGAATAACAGAGGTTGTTGTAGCCAGGATGGCATCTTTCCTGCTTGCTATCTCAGCTGCACCCAGGACCTTTTGTTTGAGATCAACATCCTCTGGAACAGCTTCGATTATGAAGTCCACATCTAGGGAGACCTCATCTTGGCTTGTGACTGTCTGTATACGACCCAGAATTTCGGGTATCGACTCTGTTTCAACTAGATTATACTGGACTAGGAAATTGAGGTTTGTTTCAACATGTGACTTTGCTTTCTGAAGAATCTCTTCATTGACATCGCTGACGATGACATCACAGCCGGCCTGGGCAAAAACTTGAGCAATCCCATGACCCATCGCGCCTGCACCAATAACATGTGTCTTCGTGATCTTCATTATCACAACTCCCTAGTATGATGAGTAGATGTCCATATTCTCCTTGACCTCTTCTACGAACTTTGCGACCAACTTCTCCACACTATCAATCTCCAGCCGCCAATCTATGTCTTCAATCTCTCTGTAGACATTTTCTTGACCTTGATTCACGAGCATGGTTGTGAGAAGTGTCCATGTTCCTGCAACCTCCTCAACTACTGGGTCAGGTTTGTATGTTACCTCAGCATCTGGCACTATCTTCTTGACCTCAGCAACAAAGTCTTGGATTGAAACTGGCACACCACCGGACATGAGAATTCTATCGCTGACATTGTCTGCTTTCCACAGACCTAGCAGCAGGTTTGTTACGTCATCAATATGAATGATGGGCAGCACAGTGTAGTCAGGCACCAAGATGACTCCAGGTTTGCCAAGTACCACCTCCTCGACAAACTTGGAGAATGAAACCGTTGCACCTTGACCTCTTCTCCCAGGACCAATGACAACAGCCAACCTCACACACCTGAAGTCCATCCCATAGGTGAGACTGTAGAATGTCCCAAGAACTTCTCCGCAGACCTTGCTGACACCGTAGAAGCTGGCTGGTTCTCGGTAGCTCTTTTCATGGAAGGGAAAAGGGGTATTCGGACCAAAAGCTGCAAGACTGCTAAGCAATATTATACGATCAATACCCTGAATCCTACAGGCCTCGTAGAGGTTGAAGGTCCCCTCAATATTGACATTGTATGCTGCTCGAAGCTCATCTGCAGCTGCAACAGAGAGAACAGCCGCGGTGTGGATGACAGAACCCACATTGTACATCTTCATAATGTCGATTAGACTCTGATACTGAGCGACATCTCCTTTCACAAGTGTGACCTTGTTTATTATATCCATGACACTCTGCTCATTGGGATACAAATCAAGCAGGACAACATCAATACCCTCTTGGACGAGCTTTCGGGCAAGGTGGGACCCAATGAAACCTGTGCCTCCCGTTATTAGAACAGATTTGGATTGTTGTGAATCATCCGACATTAAAACGGCACCTTCACTATGCGGGGGTTTCCCGAGTTAAAAGAATTGTCTGACAGATATATCTATGATTGATTTACTTGAAGTTCATTCAATTACAATCGCAGGTTTCCCAGGGAGAGCGAGTGCTGCTTTGTCTTGTGAACTCGTACTTTCAACATCCAAGAGGATATCAGCTCCAAATCTGTGTTCGAGGAGAGACTTCACTTCCTTCAAGAACTGGAGCTCTTCATCAGGAGAAGTAAATGGTAAATCGAATTTCCCAGGATCTTTCTCTATTTTCTTGATTAACTTCTGAACCTCTTTACCGTGCGGCCGAATGGATTCATCAGCCATTAGTTCGGGCATAATCTTTTGAGGGATTTTGTTCTCGTTGATTGCTTCAACTATTTTCTGAATCGCAATTGATTTCCAGTCGTCTGCAACAATCAGATGAATTCTCTCAAGGGGCATTTCGCTTTCGTCTCGTTTGAGTATCTTGATTATTTCCCTGATATCATCTACAGTTTGATCAAAGTAAGTCCACTGTCGATCAACTTCTTCTTGGATGAAGCTCTCATCGAATTCTGGCCAACTCTCTGTTGAGATGAAATGCGT
>JBHLOX010000170.1:0-5309 GCA_048940045.1 Promethearchaeota archaeon | reverse complement strand
GCTATTGTGTGTACAAAATACGGACCCCCGGAAGTTCTTGAGCTTAAAGAAGTTCCAAAACCAATTCCGAAGGACAATGAGATTCTTATCAGAAATCAGGCGACAACTGTGATTTTAGGAGACTGCGAACTTCGAGGCTTCAATTTTCCGTACTATAATTTCGGATTTCGACTCCTCATACGACTTGGATTTGGTGTAAGTGGTCCGAGGAACAAAATACTTGGACAACAGCTAGCTGGAATTGTAGAGGATGTTGGAAGTGCTGTGACACTGTTTAAACCTGGGGACCAGGTGTTCGCAAGCTCATCACTTGGTATGGGTGCCTATGCGGAATACAAAAGTATGACAGAAACGGGATTGGTTGCGTCAATGCCAACCAACCTTACCTTTGAGGAGGCTTCCACAATTCCTGTTGGGGGAACTGAGGCTCTCCACTTCATTAGCAAGGCAAAAATCCAGGAAGGTCAAGAAGTTTTAATCAATGGAGCGGGAGGCTCTATAGGAACAGTTGCTGTACAGCTTGCAAAATCTAAGGGAGCTGAAGTGACTGCTGTAGACAGTGCAGGGAAATTTGACATGCTTCAATCAATTGGGGCAGAACACCTTATAGATTACAAGAAAGAGCTATTTACCGAAAGAGGTGAGACCTATGATGTCATCTTTGATGTCGTGGGAGTGACGAAGTTTTCAGATTGCATGAGTTCACTAAATGAGAATGGAATCTATCTCCAAGGGAACGGAGGAATATCCCGTGGTGACAAGGCGACAGCAAAGAAAAATAATATGCAAGCAATAGCTGGAGCTGCCGACTATACTGTTGATCGTCTAGTTGACCTAGGAGAGCTTTATGAAACGGGAACAATCAAGGCAGTCATAGATAGGGTCTATCCACTGGAAGAGATGGTTGAAGTCCACAGATTTGTTGAGCGAGGTGGCAAACTGGGGAATGTTGTCGTGACTATGGACTAGAATAGCAATACTTAACGAAATTCCACACCATTTCAATATGTTATTCTCAGGACTAATCTTCCTGCTTGGGCCACTTCCATGCATACCAGACGATCAGTGCGCAGAACACTACATACCCAATTCCCATTATATTCTCATATAGGGGTCTAGGTATGATGAATCCGATGCCATCGATAACTATGAAGACAATTGCGATGATGATGTTTGCCCAGCGATTGACCTTATACGGCAACTCTAAGGATAGGAACACCATAAAGATTGGAATCAGCATCATCAGTGCCATTGCTGCTAGTACTTCTTCGGTCAATGGTATATCTAATGTTCCTCCTATGATTGCCTGTAACATCCCCGGGTCCGTAAGTCGAATAACATCGCCCTGAATACTGGTTAGCATACGAGCAACCCATAATATCGAGAGTTTCTTCTTGATATCTTCCACAGCAGGCTCACTTCCTCAAGCGTTGCAGATAAAGACGATATATAGAGGTTGTGTCCGAAAGCTTCTTGAAAATGAATCTAGAGAAGAATATCCCAAACCTTCAAGGGGTACCGGTTTTGATTGATAGGAAGATAATGTCACTGATTGCTAAAGCACATAGGCATGTTGAAATAGGACAGAAGATTGGAAATGTGGTTATAACCGCTGAGTGGAGAGGAGAAATGACATGGACATCGTACTTTTGATCGTCATTGGTGTTCTGGGTGTCCCTTTGCTTCTCATTATTGGGTTGTTGTTGTATAAACAATACTTGAGATATTCGACAAGAATAGAAACATCGAATGGAATAAGCTCATTGGAGGAGATTACACTTGGAGGCTTGAAGCAATGGATATTCATCAGAGGTATGGATCAAAATAACCCAGTCTTGATTTTCTTGCACGGTGGTCCTGGCGAACCTTCAGTAGGTATGTCAAGTTCCCGAAGATTAGATGCTGAGCTGATAAAGCATTTCACAGTGGTGCATTGGGATCAGCGAGGAGGAGGGAAGTCGTATAGTTCCAGTATCCCAGTTGATTCAATGACCATTGACAGACTAGTCGAAGATTGTAAAGAATTAATTGACTATTTACGAAATCGGTTTGACAAACCCAAAGTCTTCATTGTCGCACACTCATCAGGAACAGTGATTGGAATTAAAACAGCTCATAACTATCCAGAGAAAATTCATGCTTATGTTGGAGTAGCTCAAATTATTAACGACTGTGAGCATGAAACAATAAACTACAATTTCATTGTTGAAGAAGCCAAAAGATTAGGTAAAATAAAACATCAAGCAGCGATTGAAGCAATTGGACTTCCACCCTATGAAACTCCCAATAAGCTATGGGAAAAAGCCAACTATATTGTTCGATATGGAGGCATGATGGCAGATTTCTCCATTGGAAAAATGATTGGACTCGTTCTACCCTATTTGACTTCACCTGAATATTCGTTAATGGAAGGGATTAGAACGCTAATAGGAAAAGGGCGGAATTTCACTACGAATGCATTGTGGAAAGAACTGACAGAAGTCAATTTTACAAGAGAGATAGATTCGATTAAGGTTCCTATATTCTTCTTTGAAGGCAAACACGATATGATTACTCCTACAGTCGTTGTAGAAGAGTTCTTCAATCAATTAAAGGCTGAAGGAGGGAAAAGACTAGTCATATTCGAAAACTCAGCACATTATGCGATGCTAGAAGAAAAGGAGAAGTACCTCCAAACTTTGATTGGTGACGTTTTGAAAGAAAGTCAAGAGAAACATCTGAGTAATACTTGATGATTCGGAAATTTATTAGGTAATGAATAAGTCAGAATCAATGTGACGTCAATTATAGAATCAACGTCTAAAGGATTAATCTTTAAAATTGAGAGAATGACCACTGACGATGGTCCAGGTCTTCGTACAACAGTCTACTTCAACAGATGTCTGTTGAATTGCATTTGGTGCCATAATCCAGAATCAATTCCGCAAAATCCTCAACTTCAATGGATAGATCGCAAATGCATTGGATGCAAACGTTGTATCGAGGCTTGTCAAGAACAGGCATTGAAATTCGAGAAGGATGATCTGAAGATTTTCAGAGAGAAGTGTACTAGTTGCGGAAATTGTGTTGAGGCGTGTCCTAGTACTGCGCTCAATATGTTTGGACGATGGTGGGAATTGGAAGAGCTTTTTCGGGAAATTGAGAAAGAAAAGGTCTTTTTCAAGAGAACTAATGGAGGAATCACTGTATCTGGTGGCGAACCTACATTACAACCAGACTTTCTCTTGCAATTCTTGAAATTATGTAAAGATAATGAAATTTCTACTGCTATAGATACGTGTGGGTATTCAAGTAAGAAAGTCTACCAAGATCTACTTCCCTTTGTCGATATAGTCCTGCTAGATCTAAAAGTCATAGATTCTGAACAGCACCAAGAATATACAGGAGTTAGAAATAACACGATTTTGGAAAATGCCAAATGGATAGCACATTATGTCAAAGAAAACGGAAAAGTAATGTGGATACGAACGCCACTAATTCCCAACTATACAGCTACGGATGAGAATGTAAAGGGGATTGGAGAATTCATTGTAAATGAATTGAACAATATTCCCGATGTCTGGGACTTGTTAGCCTTCAACAAACTCTGTGTACCAAAATACTCAAGGCTGGGTATGTCATGGCCGCTAGAGAATGAGCTATTAATGACAAAAGATGAGATGGAACATTTTCTGGATATTGCAAAATCCACTGGAGTGGAACATGCAAAGTGGTCTGGTCTAACTCGCTAATTGTCATTCATTGAAGACGGTTCGTGCGATAATATCATCCTGAAGAGGTTTAGTTAGATCAATAAACCTTGCAGAGTAACCTGTTACCTTGACTGAAAGGTCAGGGTATTTTTCTGGATGAACTTGAGCATCTTTGAGCGTTTCTGAACTTATTGGATTAATCTGAAGCTCCCTTCCTCCTAGCTCAAAATAGGCTTCAACTACAGATGCTACTTTATCTCTTCCCTCATCATCCTCTATCAAGCTTGGATTAAGTCTCACATTTACTCCTACTCCATCAGTTAGGAGAGCGTCTCGTGAGGCATCAGCAACCGATCGGAGAACCATAGTAAGACCATTACGTTCCGTACCATTTACAGGAGAAAGTCCGTTAGATACAGGTTCTCCACGTAATCTCCCGTCCGGTGTCGCTCCAATCATCTGACCTTCACTAACCTGTGATCCTGCTGCAGACACAAGGCTAGCACGATATATGCCTGTACCACCCCTCACATGATACTTTCTTGGTATTTCACTAAATACATCTGCGACCCACTTAGCAAGTTCATCTGCCCTTTCATCACCATTGCCATATTTGGGAGCTTTATTCACTAGTTGTTCCCTGAGCTCCTCTGCGCCTTTGAAATTATTACGAACATGTTTCATTAATTCAGCCATTGTTACTATTTTTTCATCGAAAACAGCCCATCGAATTGCTGCAAGTGAGTTAGCTACAGTCCCCAATGCCTGTCCATTCATACAACTATTGTTGTAGTGTGCACCATTTCGGGTGATGTCCATTCCACTCTCTAGACATCCTTCTATAGTAGAAGAAATCAAGGGAGAAGGAAAGTGTTCTGCAAATACTTTGTCTTTTAACTCTGCCATCTTCACAGACCTGTCTATGGCAAAAGAAAGTTGATCAACAAAGGCTTGCTTAACATCCTCGAAGGATTCGAAAGTGCTTGGGTCTGGAGTTTTTGCACCAACTTGTCGTCCTCTCGACATAGGAACACGTCCTTCATTTAATGCCATATGGAAAACGACTGCCAAGAAAATTCCGTTACCTCCTGTATAGGAAAAATCATTTCCGGTGCCTGTAAGCTCTACACATCCGACAACTGAGTAATCACGGGCATCTTCTAGCGAATAGCCATCTTGGTGAAGGTGTGGTATTTGAATATCATCATTGTGAATGGCCATTCCCGCAGTATATCGAAACGTTTCAATCACTCTTTTCATAAACTCATGTGAGGATTTGGAGGAGACCCGTATTGACAATGTGTTTAGAAGACTCTTTACATTTGCAATGGCCTCAAGAAACATATACGTGACAGCATTAGTGGCATCATTTCCATCCTTGTCTACTCCACCAATTGTAATGTTGTTCTGTCCTGCTATTACAACGGATGCAAGTTTGACCAAATATTCTTCAACGAGTCCCAAAGCTTCTTCATAGGTTATCCGACCCTCTGCTAAATCTGCCGCATAGTAGGGATAGAGATATTGATCTACTCGTCCCTGAGAGAAAACATTTCCATCACCATAACTCATTTCCATGACTACATTCGTCATCCATATCGATTGAATCGCTTCCAC
>JBHLOX010000169.1:0-5315 GCA_048940045.1 Promethearchaeota archaeon | reverse complement strand
GACCGAGTTGGAGTTTGCTGTATACAACATGAGACTTGGCACAAATGTCCAATAGCTCAACAACACTAGTCTGCCCTGGCTCTCAATATCAGAAGCATTGATTCAATGGCAACCAGTACTCCAAGAACACCCGAAAGCGCCACCAACCCGATGTTCACAGTATTGTCTGTAATGTCCCCTGACCGGCCCTCAAGACCTGAAACAAGTGCTCCCAAATTGTAGTTCATCATCCAGAAATAGTCAGCTCCAACAAAGAAGACAGTTTTCCACCAAATCAGCACTCCACCATAGTCTTCCTGTAACTGGTAAGCAAACTCTCCTCCTGTCTGGAACTGCGCTACATCTGAACCTATGATTAGGCTGATGCTACCATTTCGGATGGCCTCTTGAACCTCAAACAGCTTCACTCCAGAGAGAGTTATGTCTTCTACTTGAAGGACAGCGTCTGCTTTGATGCCAAAGGCTTCAGCAACATATGCTTCAGATGGAGAAACTACAACGGCATGCATCTCTGAAAAGCCATACACTCCATCAAGAGAAGCAATAAGCCCTTCAAACGCACTCATGGCCTCTACAAAGATTTCGAAGTTTGAACTCCACTCATTTGACAGAGTAGCATTGAGTGTAGTCAGTGCTGCACGAGTAGCGTTTGCGATGGCCAAAGCGTTCTTGGGGAGTAACCAGAACCCATGAGGGTTACCGTCTTCCTCCTCTCCTCCTGGCATGGGAAGAAGCTCAGCACCGTAATCTTCGAAGTTCTCCCATGCATCATCATCATGAAAAGCAATGAAGGGAGTTGCGGTCAGATTGGCCAGCTCCTCTTCCCAATGGAAATGTCCCGTGAAGACCAGCAAGTCCGCTTTTTCAGCAGCCGCGATCACCTCTGGAGTCACGGTGAATGCGTGCGGTTCTGTTTCTTGCTCCAATAAAATAGTGGTATTATAATATGATCCTCCCACTTCCTGAACAATCCCTGCGAGTGAGGAAACTGAAACAGCGATACTACCTATGGGTGTAATTTGAGCATTAACCTCCATTGTTATCCCACTTAGAGCTAAGGGAAATATAATCAGTAGCAATGGAATCAAGGACACTTTTCTTCGCATTACATTGGCTCCTTATTATCATCTAGCCAAATCCTTAATAATAATTATGAAATAGTTACTAACTGATGAGTCATTTTTGGTGTTGAATATGCCTATTGTTGCTGTTTCCATGACGGACTCCGATCTTGAGGTATTGGAGCTATTACTGAAGGAGGGAGAATTTTCCAACAGATCTGATGTTGTCCGGCATGCAGTCCAATCCCTGTTGTCGCATCATCGAAATATAGAGAGCGCGAAAGGAGTAATCACAGCCATTTTTACTGCTCTATACTACAAAAAAGGTCAGGGTCACGCCATAAGTGCTGTGCAACACGAATTCAGGGACCATCTCACAGCAACTGTTCATTCACACACCTCTGATGGTAGTTGTATTGAAGTGATGATTGTTACAGCCAAAGCGGACACTGTGCGTGATTTTCTCAAGAAACTTCGTGCACAGAAGAAAGTCATCAAGGTTGAGGTCAGTCTGATTGGAGGGAGCATCTAATGGCTACTGAACCATTACTAGAAGCCCGCAATCTGGCTGTGCGTTATCCCAATGGCGAACTTGCCCTCCATGATGTATCCTTCAAAATAAAATCACCTAGCTTCATGGCTATCATAGGACCAAATGGTTCGGGTAAGTCCACGTTAGTCAAGACCTTTCTTGGGCTCATTAAGCCTTTTAGGGGGAGTATTAGGGTCAACGGCTATGACTCCGTGAAGAAGTCGAGGAAAATCAGGAAAATGGTGCGATATGTGCCTCAGAGAGACAACATCGAACTCACGGTGCCTATGAAAGTAAAGGACATAGTCCTAATGGGTAGGCTACTCAAGAAATTGCCCCCACGTTTTGCCTCATCAAAAGACATCCAAATTGCTAGGGATGCATTAGAGCAGGTTGATATGGCTGAATTGTGGAACCGTCCCTTCCCTGAGCTCTCAGGTGGACAAAGACAAAGAGTCTTAGTGGCCAGAGCTTTGGCAAGTGAAGGCTCTATCCTCGTTCTTGATGAACCACTGGCAGGTACAGATGTAGAGAGCCAAGACCTCATTGTTGATGCTCTTGGTACCTACCACAAGGAAAATGATGTCAGCATAGTTATGGTCACACATGATCTCAATCCAATTCACACATTGGTTCATGAAGTCCTGCTCCTGAAAAACACCGTAATTGGAATTGGTGAGCCCTGTTCCGTGATGGATCCTGAACTGATGAAAAGGGTCTATGGTCCAACCGCGAGGATTGTTGAATATTCAGGTCATAAGTACTGCATGACTCGTGACTCAGGGATTGATCGTCATGATTGAGATTATTCAGCTGATTATGGACAGTCCCTTCTTACAAAGAGCTCTAATTGCCGCGTTCCTAGTTGCCATTGTGGCAGCAGCAAGTGGCACGTTTCTCGTGTTTCGAGGTCTCTCATTCATGGCGTCTGGTGTGGCGCATGCAGCCCTTGGCGGAACTGCGTTGGGAATCTTTCTACAGGATTCTGGTCTTGTCCCATGGTTTGACCCAATACTTGGAGCTCTACTATTCAGTGTGTTTGTAGCAGTTTTCACTGGATATGCTGGTGAATCTGGGATAACACAAAAGATGGAAGTTGCAGTAGGAGTTTCTTTTGCGTTATCGATGAGTCTTGCGGTCTTTCTGATGTACTACATACCTCCCTATCGCGTACCGCAGATTTGGGGCTACTTGATTGGTGACATCCTACTGCTGAACAATTTTGATGTCATAATGCTAGCAAGTACTGCCGTCCTATTGGGATTCATCACTCTAATGTTCAACAAGGAGTTTGTCTATGTCAGTGTGGATATGGAAGGCTCAGTTGCCCATGGGATGAATGCACGAGCCTACCACTACCTGATGCTCGTTGTTTCAGCTTTAGCTATTGCCCTCGCCACGAAAGCAGTAGGCGCTATACTTGTCTATGCAGTAATGGTTGCGCCAGCGGCTGCATCCAATGAACTAGTAAAATCAGTCCGTGGAGTAATTATCTCTGTGTTCCTGATTGCTTTTGCTGCAGAACTTGCTGGTATCGCGACATCTTTCGTATTCTTCGTTTCACCAAGTGCGATTGCAGGTATCCTCGCTGCACTCTCCTATCTGCTAGCTCTACAAATCAAAAGAGTGCGTGAGAGAGTCCATGTGGAACTAGATGATACAGAACAGAAATCAGAGGACTTAGAAGAAGTCCTTAAGCAAACAATTGCTCATGAGCACAAAGAAGATCATGAATACTAATCTTGTGGTGTTCTTGCGAAAGAGATAGTTATCTGTCGGTATGTTTAAGAGCGAAACGCAAACCCTCGAGTTCCTAGGTCGGTGTTAGAAACAGTGAGCGATGAGACCCCTGAAAGAAGCGAACTAATACGCTCCACGATTATCACAATATTCCTTACCACAGTGTTCTTTATCCTAGGACTAGCTTTATGGGCCTGGTCTTCTCCAGAGGTCATTGATTCAAGCCCCGTTGGTGCTATAAATGAGTTGAACCCGGCCCTTACGGTTCTCATTGAAGTTCTAGTGATGGTTATGGCCTTCATCTTCCTTTCAGTGACTGTTATCAATCTTAGACTAATGCTTACCAACATTAGGGCTGGATGGGCTGAGGTCATCGTTCTCCTCATAATTATAGCAATAGCGAGTTCTGCAATGTTCAACCTTTTCGTCGGTGCTGCAACAGTCATTCTATCCCTTGGATTCGTTGTGTATCTCTATCTTCTCCAAGACTGAGTAGTAACACTCATTCAGATATTCGGATGCACCAGAAGCTTTATGAGCGTAGGTCTTGGATTTCGAGTCAGAGCCAAATGGCAAGTATGCCTAAGGCTTGTAGCAAAGGAGTCTTCACAACCCTTCGGAATTGTTGGATTGAATGTCTTTGGAGAAGTTCCGACTTCCGTTTTGTTCTGATGACTTCTTGGAGGAAGATACTATGTTTGGGATCTCTGGCGCTGGGTATGATATGAGTACCAGCATCTTCAGTCCTGATGGACGAATATTTGCTGCTGAATATGCAAAGAAAGCAGTTGAACAAGGTGCTACATCAATTGGTGTTCTTGTAGATGATGGCATTATCCTCCTAGCTGAGAAGAAGGTTCAGCCTTTGCAAGAACCTGATAGTGTGGAAAAGATATCGAAAATTGATGAACACGTCGGTGTTGCGACCTCTGGTTTGATGGCTGATGCTCGAAGGCTAATAGCAGAAGCAAGAGTCAAGGCACAATCATACTGGTTGACTTATGAAGAAGCAGTCCCAGCAGAAGCCTTGGCTGAACATATCTGTGACCTTAAGGCTCAGTTCACCCAAGGAGGCGGTGCACGACCATATGGTGTTGCCATGATATTTGGATCAGTTGATCATGATGGATCACCCAAATTGTACGTCACAGACCCTGTCGGAACATATTGGGGATTTCTGGCCTCAATCATTGGAAGAGGTGCTGCAAGAGCCGGTGAATTTCTTGAAAAGAGATACAACAGAAAAATGAGTCTGAATGATGCAATTGAACTTGCTTTGGGTTCACTTCGTGAAGTCAGCGACAGGGATTTGACTCCAGAGAATGTTGAGATTGCAAAAATTCCAGTTAAAACTCGTACATTTCAAAAACTCTCGAATGATGAGATTAAGAGCTTTCTTCAACCTACAAAATCCACAAAAGAGTAGGAGTTGACTTACGAATGTCGGGTGGAGGATCAGGCAAAAAGACCGGTGAAAAATGGCTTGAGCTTGACGCAGTCGTCATTGGGATACAGAAGGGTCATCTCCGATTCGAGCTGTTCGTGGATCCAAATCTTGCATTTGATTACAGACGGGGCGATGACATTCCTCTTGAAGATGTTCTCAAGTCTTACGAAGTTTATGAAGATGCAAAACGAGGTGAACGAGCGACAGACAGCCTTGTGAAGGATGCGTTTGGCTCTGATGAAGTCTTTGACATTGCCCCAGAGATTATCAAACAGGGCGAATTCAGATTAACACACGAACAGAGAGAGCAACTTGTTGCAGAGAAGACTGAAACAATAATTGATCACCTTGCCAAACGCGCCATGAACCCCCAGACAGGACACCCCCATCCTCCTGATAGGATTCGACAGGCCATGGAAGAGGCAAAGGTTCGTGTTGACCCGTTCATTAGTGTTGATGAGCAGATTCCAACAGTTGTGAAAGCACTCCGTGTTATTATACCAATCTCATTTGAGAGTGTGAAACTGCAGATTAC
>JBHLOX010000168.1:0-5339 GCA_048940045.1 Promethearchaeota archaeon | reverse complement strand
TCAGCCATCTAGGCGACCTCCTTCTGTGGTGTGTCTTTGTTCAGGATTGCCCCGTCCTGTTTGCATCGGTGAAACTGAAAGGCCAAGTTCTCCTCGGTTACATATGCGCGTTTTCTAGAAAAGACCATGTCCCAGTTCACCTTGTGCCCATCAAAATCAGGACCATCAACACACGCAAATCTTGTTTGTCCCTCTACTTCGACACGACACACGCCGCACATTCCTGTCCCATCCACCATCAGTGTGTTCAGTGCGACAATGGTTGGGATTTCGTGAGGTTCAGTTCCTTGGCTGGACACCATCATCATGTAAGTGCAACCAACAAAGTGAGCATGGTCAATCTTGCCCTCATTCTCAAGGATGTGTGGAAGGGCCTCTTTCACATGACCTTTGATTCCCCGTGAACCATCTCCTGTCACTATATAGAGGTCATCTACGATCTCTCTCAGTTTATCTTCATTGTACACAATGTAGGAGGTCCGGGCTTCCATAAGCCCAATGACTCTGTTTCCAGCCTCTTTGAATGCCTTGGCTAAGGGATATATCGCTCCAAGACCGTAGCAACCACCACCCAGAAGGACAGTGCCCCACTTCTCAATCTTCGTCGGTCGACCAAGTGGACCTACAACTGTGTGGACCGATTCACCAGGCTCCATCCTGCTGAGTTTCATTGTTGAAACTCCTGCTTCTAGATAGAAAATGGTGATTGTCCCAGTTTCAGCATCCCAGTCAGACAGTGTGAAAGGCACACGTTCACCCACTTCATCCGGAATAAGAATAATGAATTGACCTGGTTTTGCGCGCTCAGCAATTGCTGGTGCTTCTAAGACAAGTCTGTGTGTGTTTGGAACGACTTCCTCGTTCACCAGTATTTTGCCGCTCATCTGGCTACCTCCTTGGTTTGCTCTTTCTCTAATCGTTTGACGAGTTCATCGAGAGACTCCTGAGTGGCAGGTCTATCACGGTCTGGTAATGCATCAATGAATGTCGCAAGATCTTGAATCCGTTCAGCGAGTGTCGCTCCTCGATATCTTGGATACCAGTCGTTCTTTTCCTTCGATGCTGGTTTCCAAGACGCTCGCAATCCCTGTCCGCCAGATTTAATGTTGCGAGTAAACTGTGAAAGTTCATCCCACACATCTCCAACCTTGTTGAACTGGAACCCACTAGCTCCAATCTTTTTACCAATTTCTGAAAAAATCACCCAATCCTCCTTAGCGATACCAGGTGGCTTCGCAGTGGCTTTCATCTTGAGAGGTTTCATCTCAAAATTCACGAATGTTCCATTTTCCTCAACAAAGGTTGTAGAAGGCATAATTACGGAAGATAGTTGAATCCACTCTGAGGGGAACGGGGACTGGTAGACGATTGTAGGTACTTTCTCGAATCCGTCAATTGAAATGGAACCATCTGCAACATAGAGAACATCTAGTTCTCCCTTCTTGGCCTTTTCACGCATTTCCACAAGGTGCAGACCGTCTGAGAAGTTACCACCATCCCAAAATTTCTCCGCGATGGATTGTGCATCCTTGGCTGTCACTGAGGATGGTCCAGGAAGCATCTCAGGTCGCAATCCTGCCTTCATGACGCCTGCTTCGTTACCTAATGGGAACAATGGAAGCAAAATACCGTCCTTCCCTGCTAGCTCGACAAGCACATGAAGGCTTTGTATCGGGTCTTTGAGCTCAAGGAGTCTGGGTCCCACCAAGATTGCTCCTTTCCTAGCCCTACTAGTCTTCGGATCGTGCTCAGATAGGCTGTCGAGTACTGATGGAATCTGTTTCGGGGTAGCTTTGATGTATTGAGTAGCCCATCTGCGGAGATTGACACCTACCTCACCGATAACAATGAGAGGTATTCCTTTCTTAACAACACTGTAGACTGCTTTAGCTACTGGTTGATGAGTCTTAACAAAGTCGCCGCCCACAGATAGGATCCATTTGACATCCTTCAAACCATCGAGAGTACCGATTCTTTCAAAGTCCTGAACTCCACTATGAATGAGTGCAGCAAAATCAGAACCTTGAAAATCAACATTAGAGCTCCTTACACATGCTCGTGCAAGTTTGTTGAAAAGATATGCAGATTCGGTGCTCATTTGCGGGCTTGCTAGGAAGCCAACTCTCCTAGGATCTGCCTCCGTCAAAATCCTTGAAACTTCATTGATTGCATCATTCCATGAAACTGGAACATCAACTCCATCCTGTTTGACATAAGGAGTCTTGAGGCGATCAGAGGCATTGACAAGAGATGGAATACAGAACCTCCCAAGAACACACATGTGTCCGTAATTTGGAGCACTCTCGTACCTGCCTGGACCCGATCCCATGACACGTTCCCATTTGATATCTAGCTCGGTCTGGCAACCTACCGCACATAGAGCACAGGTCGTTTCTATTGACTCATCGGGCGTTCCAATCCATTTAGTCATTCTGGGTGTTAGAGCACCGGTTGGGCAAACATCTACACATGCACCACAGAACCAACACCCACTGTCTATGTGAGAAGCTCCAAAAGCTGTGTCGACCCTTGTTTCATGTCCTCTCTCTGCAAAAGTGATTGCGCTTGTTCCTCGTACTTCATCGCAGACTCTTACACATCTGCCGCAAAGAATACAGAGATTGTAGTCTCGATCAAAGAAGGGATCACTTCGTTCGATAGGGATACTCTTGTAATGTGGTTGATATTCAAGGTCTTTGGTATCTAGAATCTCTGCGACTTCCCTAAGTTCACAGAACTCTCTGTTTGGACATGTATTGCATCCGGTAACAGCTCCAGATCTGTGCGACTCAGTTCTGTACTCTAAACAATCAGGCCACTCATAACAGACAATACAGGCACTTGGGTGCTCTCTCAAAATCAATTGAAGGATATTTCGCTTCATCTTCGATAATTCGTCTGATTTGGTCTTGACCACCATGCCATCCTTTGGGGGCGTGGTACAGGAGGCCACATAGCCTCGCCAGCCTTCAATCTCAACCAGACACATCCGACAGCCACCATACGCCTCGAGCTCTGGATGATCACAGAGGGTAGGGATTTGTACTCCCGAAGACCGAATCACATCAAGTACTGATCGAGTATCTTTATCGTATTCGACCTTCTTGCCATCTATAGTCATAGTAGGCATTAGTAGCCACCCCCATCTTCGAAAGCTGATGTTCTCACAACTGCTGATGCCTTAGGCGGACAGACTTCAAAACAAGCACCGCATTTTATGCACAGCTCTTGGTCAATAACATGGATGACATCCTTTTCTCCCGTGATGGCATTCGCAGGACAAATTCTCTTGCAGGCTCCACAAGCGATACAGGTGTCTTCGTCTATTTTATACCTAATTAGAGCCTTACAGACCATGGCACGACATTTCTTTTCATTGATGTGCTCCTCATATTCATGTCTAAAGTATCTGAGAGTTGTCAATACCGGGTTGGGTGATGTCTGTCCAAGGCCACACAGGGATCCATCCCTAACAGTGATGGCAAGTTCCTCTAACTCCTCGATATCTCCTGGTTCACCTTCTCCAGCTTTAATTTTGTCAAGTATTTCTAACATCTGAAGTGTACCAATTCTACATGGGCCGCATTTTCCACAGGACTCGGCTTGTGCAAACGAGAGGAAGTATCGTGCCACATCAACCATGCACGTTGTTTCGTCCATAACAATCATGCCGCCAGAACCCATGATGGTCCCAGCCTGAGTCAAAGAATCATAATCAACTGGCAAGTCAATCTTCTCAGCAGGCACACAACCTCCTGATGGTCCGCCAGTCTGGACTGCCTTGAACTCTGCATCATTCTGAATTCCGCCGCCGACATTATATATGATAGTACGCAGAGTTGCTCCCATTGGGACCTCCACAAGTCCAGAGTTTTCTACCTTCCCAGTCAGAGCGAAAACAGCTGTCCCCTTACTCTTCTCAGTGCCTATTGAGGCAAACCACTCTGCTCCTTTTGCAAGAATATGCGATGTTGAAGCGAGTGATTTTGTGTTATTAAGGACAGTTGGCTTGCCCCAGAGACCGCTCTCAGTTGGATAGGGAGGTCTTGGTCTAGGCATTCCTCGTTTACCCTCAATTGAAGCTAGGAGTGCCGTTTCTTCTCCGCAAACAAATGCACCAGCCCCCTCCTTGACATGAATCTCAGCACTGAAGTCGGTCCCCATGATGTTCTTACCTACGAAACCCCGTTCAGTAGCATCCGCAAGGGCTTTTCTGAATCTCTTAACTGCTAGCGGATACTCGTGGCGAACGTAGATGTATCCATCACTTGCGCTTATCGCATAACATGCAATCAATATTCCTTCTAGCACACTGTGTGGGTCTGCCTCTAGCAATGAGCGATCCATGAAGGCTCCAGGGTCTCCTTCATCTGCATTGCACACAACATACTTCTGGTCACCAGGTGCTTCTCTTCCAAGCTTCCACTTCAGTCCAGTTGGGAAACCTGCACCACCCCGACCTCGAAGGCCTGAGCTCAACACCTCTTCAATGACTTCCTCAGGAGTCATCTCTGTTATGGCTCTCTTGAAACCATCATATCCTCCTCGGTTAAGGTAGTCATCTATATTCTCAGGATCAATCTCACCACAGTTTCGGAGAATGATTCTTTGTTGATGAGAATAGAATGGGATGTCATCGTATTTTGGAATCTTCTCTCCTGTGTTGGGTTCAACATAGAATAAATCCTCAAGAGGTTCGCCTTTGCCTATGTGGGATTCCACAATCTTCGCGACATCCGATTCCTTCACCATGGCATAGAATGTGCCCTCAGGTTCTATTGCAATAATTGGACCTTGCTGGCAAAATCCGTGGCAGCCGGTTTTCTTGATCTCGACCTTCTCCTCTAGCTTCTGTTTCTTGACTTCCTCTAACAGCATTTCATGGAGAAGAGCAGACTTTGATGACTCGCAGCCTGTTCCTCTACAAATGAACAAAGTCCTCTTAGTGTCATCACTCATTTTCTCTCCTCCTTCTCTTCCTCTCGATCTTTCTTGTCGATCTGAGCAAAGAGTCTTGACACCTTACGCTGGGTCATCTTGCCGTGTACTTCGTCATCCACGACTGTCACTGGCGCTAAAGCACAACATCCGAGACAAGCAACACGCTCTAGACTATATCTCCCATCCCCTGTTGTTTCGCCGGGTTCAACTCCCAACCGCTTGGTTGTTGCAGAAAGCAGCCTCTCACCACCTTGAACGAAACATGCTGTTCCCATACACATCTTCACCTGATGTTTTCCTGGAGGTGTGAATCTGAAACTCTTGTAAAAGGTAGCCACACCATAGACATCTTGC
This sequence comes from Promethearchaeota archaeon, assembly GCA_048940045.1. Classification (GTDB taxonomy): domain Archaea; phylum Asgardarchaeota; class Thorarchaeia; order Thorarchaeales; family Thorarchaeaceae; genus SMTZ1-45. Next base: position 44 of record JBHLOX010000168.1, on the reverse strand, counting down.
TCGCTGAGATGCATCTCCTCAGCAAGCCACTGAATGGCTTCTTT
>JBHLOX010000167.1:0-5344 GCA_048940045.1 Promethearchaeota archaeon | reverse complement strand
GGAGCGTTGTACATGAATGAGGTTGAAATTCCACCTCTACATGGGTTTCCTCTAAGGTTCTTGTTACCAGGGCATTATGGTGTGAAACAACCTGCGTGGGTAACAGAAGTTGAAGTAATTGATACTACCATAAACGACTATTGGGATGCCCGTGGATGGGACACCTCACCGCCCATAGCTATTGATTCAAAAATCTTCTTTCCTAACAGTGGGACCTCCGTAGATTTGAACCAGAATCTAAGAATTGGAGGGTGCGCATTTGGAGGAACTCGGGTTAAACTAGTGGAATATACAATAGATGACGGAGCGACCTGGAATAATGCTACGATAGTTGAGCAGATAGATGCAGATAATGTATGGGTGTTTTGGGAGATTAACACGAGTTTTTCAAATGTGGGCGAAGTCATACTCAAGGTCCGAGCTACGGATATCAATGACAATCAACAAATCAAGACAGATTATGATGCTCTTGATGGAACCAGTAGTTGGCCGGCAATAGTAATCAAGGTGATATGAGAGAACAACTGGACGACTTGGTTTAGAATCAATCACAAGAGTTCGCCCAATCAATTAATTAGTGGCGAAAAGTCATCTTTGCGAGCAAACCAGTTTAGGAGAGGTAGATCATGGACATTCTCAGAGGTTTTCCTGCCACTTCAAACAACACCGCCCACCTTAATTTACACAACATCATCAAACATGCAGCAAGAAATTTCGGCCGGCAGGAAATTGTCAGCAGGAAACAAGATGGGACTCTGCATCGCTATTCCTACAATGATGCGTACGACCGTATGCAGCGTTTGGCAAATTCTCTTGCCTCGCTTAGTGTGATGGTTGGAGATCGGATCGGAGTCCTTGCGTGGAACACCTCCAGATATTTTGAGATGTACTTTGGTATTCCTGGTTGCGGCGCAGTGATGGTGCTAATGAACCCGCGTTTCACAGCTAAAGAGTTGAGCTATGTTGCTAATCATGCTGGATTGAAATTCATCTTTGCAGATGATGATTTACTACCTCTCGTTGAGGAATTCGCACCCAAATGTAAAACTGTTCAAGGCTATGTGATCCTCACTGATAGGAATCTAGATGACATTGAAACCGATCTGAAGCCAATCTATAGTTACGAAGAATGTCTGAAAGAAGCGGCGCCACTCTTCGAGTGGCCTAATATTGATGAGTTTAGTGCATGTAGTGCTTGCTATACAACTGGCACGACGGGAAGACCGAAGGGAGTCTATTATTCACATCGTGATGTTTATCTCCAAGCCATGATGTATGCTCTCAATGCCACGATCACTGTGCAGGACTGTGTATTTCAGGTGGTCCCAATGTTTCATGTTTTGGGATGGGGGACTCCATATGCAGCCACCATGACCGGTGCGAAACTTGTCTTTCCAGGAAAATACACCATTGAAAAAATAGATGAACTTGTCCGGTTACTTGTGCAAGAAGAAACAACGATTTCTAATGGAGTACCTTCGATCTTGAGGGCAATACTCAATTCCCTTCTGAAAATGAAACCTCAGCCGGATTTGTCAGGAGTACGTTTTCACTCAGGAGGTTCGGAGCCGCCACTCTCCCTAATGAAGAAATATTGGGAATCGATGGGAGCTGAGATTATTCACACATATGGATCTACTGAAGCTCAAGCTATTGTCACCTTGAACCTACAGAAACCCTGGCTTAGCAGAGAACTCTCTGACAATGAGCAGTGGGATCTCAAAAAGAAACAGGGATATGTTGTTGTAGGTCTGGATGCGAAAATAGTTGATTCAGATGGCACTGAGCTCCCACTCGATGGAGAGTCAATGGGAGAGTTACTCGTTCGAGGACCATGGGTACTAGGAAAATACCATGATGCACCAGGTTCTGAGGATCAATTCACCGAAGATGGATACTTCAAAACCGGAGATGTTGGAGCTATTGATTCTGAAGGATACGTCAAACTTTCAGACCGGATGAAGGACTTGATCAAGAGTGGGGGGGAATGGATTTCTTCAGTAGACATGGAAAACGAAATAGTCAATCATCCTGCAGTCCTTGAGGGGGCTGTTGTAGGATTAGCTCATCCCGAATGGGAAGAACGACCACTTGCCTTGGTCGTCCTGCAAGAAAAGTTCAAGGCCAAGGTCGATAAGAGGGAGATCTTGGAACATCTTGGTAAAAGATTCGCGAAGTGGCAGCTTCCAGATGAGGTTCTGTTTGTAGAAACCATTCCCAAGACGAGTGTCGGGAAGATAGACAAGAAAGCCATACGGACGGACTATAATGACATCTATACAAGGTGATTGTACTTGAAGAGTATGAAGATCTATGTCGCTGGACCATATACCGGATCTTCCTTGGAAGAGATTGAGGAGAATGTTCGAAGAGCAATGGAAGCTGGTCTCAAGATCTGGAAGAAAGGACACTTCCCCTATATTCCGCATCTCACTCACTGGCCAGACATGCTTGCAAGAGAGCTGGAGATTGAAATGAACTGGGAGGATTATATGAACTGGCATGCACCGTGGGTCGAGCATTGCGATGCCTTGTTCCTACTAGCTGAGTCCAAGGGAGCTCTCCTTGAAATGAATCGTGTTGCTGAGATGGGTAAGACAGTCTTCTATACATTGGAGGAAATCCCCACAGTTGGAAGATCTCTGACTTGGGCTCATGGGTGTGTAGAGGACGACACTTGAGAAGCTAGATATAAGTACCATTAGTGGAATCTAGGAAGATTTCTTACTAAAGAAATAGAGGAACCCATACCAATGGCACGGGTTCATGTCACTAATCTGTAATTTGGTCAAGACCAGCAATACCTAGACAAGCTAGAGCAATTCCGGCGAGAGATTGATCGACTGTCTGACCAACCAGTGGAAGTACTATGATAACAACTCCCATCGCTAGTGCAACTGCATACAATACAAGATTTACTAATTTCTTCGGAGAAAGACCTTCAGATGCTAAATCTTCTTTGATTTCTTCCATTGTTGTTCATTATTACACTAATGTTCCCTATTGATAAATTAACAGGTCAAAATGCCTTTATGCAAGATACACAATTTCAATCAACTTAATGATTGCATTGAAACCAAAGAGTGTGCAACACAAATGGCAAACTTGTATCATCGAGCACTGAGTATCGCTGAGCTGAATCCAGAAGCCAAGCAGTTCATTTCTCAAGCAACAAGCCTAATGCTTGTATACAGCTTTGCGGTGATGCTAACAAATACATTCCTTATCCTTCACGCATTGGTGTTCGTCACACTCACAGAACTTTCTCTGATACTCGCAGTTCAGTTTGTTATTCAAGCAGTCATGAGTTATCCTGCTGGTGCTATAGGTGATTGGATCGGACAGCGATGGATCCTTTTCATGGCTGCACTCATGTACGGAATCGGTTTCATAGTGCTCTCACAGTCCTTTAACTTCTTGACTGTCCTGATATCCTTCATCTTTATAGCATTGGCTCAGAGCCAAGAGGCAGGTACATACATAGCATGGTTTGATAACAACTACAAACTTTACACAACAGAGGACAAGAATAGGCGTGTATATTCACAATTCTATGGTAAATTCACAATGTTTAGAGAGATCTTGACCGCGATGTCCTTTATCCTAGGTGGTATCTTTCTTACATTCATTGGTCGGCAACTCATGTTCATAATTCAAGGCATACTGCTCTTGTTCGTTTCAGGACTGCTTCTGAGATTCATGAAAGACCATAAAGATCTCAAACGTGATACAATGAATCTCAGAGTATACTTTCGATATCTCAGGGGAGGAATGTCCACAGTTGCTCAGAACAAAACGCTAAGACTAATGGTGCTAGGTTTAATGATTTCAGGGGCAGGCTGGGCAATTTGGGGAGGTCTCATCCTATTCCCACTCTACGCAAGTTATGCGGTGACTGATGCTGGGACTGCAATACTCCGTTCAAGCATCTTTATGCTCGGTGCTATCTGCTCTGGAGCTGCTGGAGTCGTATCGAAACGAATTGGGAAATTGCAAAAATGGCTCGCCGTAGCAATCCTCCTAACTGATATCTTATTCTTCCTTGGAATGTATGCCATGATAGTGGTTAATCCAGCTCCATCGACATTTACCTTGTTGCCTTTTGTCTTCGTGATTCTAACATTCACAATCGCGTTTGGTCCGAGATATATCGCTGATGTCTTAAAACCACGCTTTTACTTGGACGTGATTCCAGATGAAAATCGTAATGCAGTCTACTCTCTCATTCCAACTCTGATAATGATTGTCAGCATTTTTGCTGTACCACTAGGTGGAATATTGATAGAAGTAGTAGGTCAGGAAGCAACGATATTGATTCTAGCACTCAATGGTTTGATTGGGTCCAGCATCACAGCTTTTGCGATTTTCAGACACAAAGTGGAGAAGGAGATAAGTACAGAAACAATTGATCTCTGTTGTCCAATCTTTCCAAGCAAGATGATTGATACCCAGACAATTGTACCTCTAACACTTCCGTGTTGTTGGTCATTTGATCCAATTACCGAATATATTTGGAATCAACTACGAGAAACTGCACTATCTGACCATTTGATTACAAAAGAGGAAGGAGAGCTCATAGATAGAATCGTGTTGGATGTTAGAGCATATGGCGAAGTTCTCAAGCAAGCACTCAAGGACGCGAAAATCGACGAGAAGGATCAACAGTCACTGATACAAGCACGAGACCGGATTTGGATTGAAGCGAATAACAGGGCGGTTCAACCTAGCGAATTGAGTGACGATGCAAAACAGATTCTTGCTACATTAACAGACCTTCTAGAATTCATAGACGCAAAGCGTATGTTCCAGTTATCTGATAAAGAATAGAAATTTCAATTAGACTTCTACGATAGTTTATTGTAGCTGGAGTCTTCCAACTACAGAGGGAGCTGAATCTAGAAATGACAGAAAGAACGCGTGAACAAAGATTCGATGAGGTGTTTCAGATGATTCTTATTGTCGTAGCTCTTTCATTTGACATCCTCTGGACTGCAGGACGATTTCCCATAGCTGAGATTGCCGTTTTCCTCTGGATCCTTGCGTTCTGGGCATACGGAAACCTCAAAGGAGGCATTTGGGAGTATCCTCTGAAAGTTGGCAGTTTCAATCTATCGATAATTTTGATGACTAATTTCTACATCGTAGGTATCTTTGGCGACCTTACTATCCTAGGTGCGCTGGAGATTTTACTCGCATTAGCCGCGTTGCCAATTCTATGTTTGATTATATCACTAGTTTTAGCGTCTTATCTCAGAGACGCAGTGGAGCGCACTATTGCTTTGCCGGTCTTGATTGGCGGAACACTGGGTTATGCATTTTCAATGTGGGCTGTGCTCTTTCTTGG
>JBHLOX010000166.1:0-5362 GCA_048940045.1 Promethearchaeota archaeon | reverse complement strand
CATTCTTCTTCCTCCGACACTGGTTATTGTCCCACTCGCTGCAATAATGGTATTCATGATCAGGAAAAATCGACCCTAGCACTCGGAGGTCCAAGAAGAATATCTAGATGCTTGGTTCATCCAATGATTAGATAGTATATTGCCACCAACGAACGCTTGGGTCTGCGGCCAGAATTAAATTGTATTCCTTAGCCAGCCAGTTCTTCAGCAAATCGTTGGCCAAACTCTTTAGCTTTGGCAGGTTCTGCAGCATTAAGAGGTCCCTTTCTACCATCAACAAGTGCAGCGAGGCCTGGAGTGAAGAGCTTGGCATCTGGCACCTTCTTTGCAACCTCTTCCTCGACATATCTCACTGCCCGACCAGCATGACCCGGAGCCTGATAGGTTTCAAAGGCACCAACTAGTTTCCCACCAAGTCCATTCTTGATGGCATTCTTCACAGCACCCCTGAGTCCTCCGGCTGGTCTAAACATGTGAATAGGCCCGCCAATAAGGACTCCATCAAAGGTGTCAAAGTCCTGAGAGTTGACCTCGCTTATCCCGATAATCGTACATTCAGCTTTGCCGGTTTCTGTGATTGCGGCCGCAATCTCTCTTCCAAGCTTCTCAGTGTTTCCATAAGTTGTATCGAAAATAACTAGGACTTTCTTCATTTTCTTAGCCACACATAATTTAATGCCACTCCAATCTGAACGGTATTAAAACTTAGCAACAATAAAGATAGGTAGTGGGGAGGCGGAGAACCTCCCCGGGGGGATGAATTAGTTCACAAATGCTAAGGAGTCAGATAACGAAAGATAAGTTACTTCTTTGGTTTCTGAACTGGTTTTTGCTGTTTCTTCTGTTTGTTTGCTTTGCCCATTAATGTCACCTCACTTGACATTCAGGGTTCTTCTTGCCTTGGACGCCGCCGCATCCTGGGTGGACTCAGGCGAGAAGTCTGTACAGAAAAAACCCACGTCCTTATTTTGCGATTTAATTGGATATAAACATATCTAGATAAATTTAAGGGTTTTATAGAATCCAAAAGCGTGAATAAAGGAAAAATAAGCCTTTTTCTCACAAGTGTTTTTCAAATTGCATGAGTCACATCATTGAGAAATGAGAGAAGGTTATTGATGTCACCGCGGATCTTCATGCTCTCTTGATAGAGAGGAGTGCTTTCGAGTTGCCAGCCATCGATACCCGTGATAACGCAATATGCGAGTAGGAGTATAGCGGTGAGATATCCCACAATATGTGCCTCCTCTTCCTCACGGGACCGAAAGACTGCTGTGGAGGGGTCTCGCAGGAGTCTTGAGGAGATGCGTCCAACCGAGAGTGTGTCATCAAGACTCATAGTGATCCTCCGAACCATGGGCTGTATCCTCCGGATAAAATCGAGATAGAGAGTCAGTCCCTCATCGGGATTTCTATTGTAGGTCTTGACAATACCCCTGATCTCAGGCGTGATGCCCATCATGAAGTCCTGCGAAACTGACTTCAAGTAGGCCTTGGGAATCTTCATTGGCTCTGTGCCAGTGGAGAATACAAAAGAGCCCCCCAATTTTGAGATGTCTTTTTTCCCAGTGACAAAGATGAGGCCTTTCTGTCCCACATCACGACCTTGATCAAAATCGTCAGCATAAGCACAGGTTACCTTCCAGCCAGAATGAGCGAAAAATGGAGGGACATCCACCTTTTCTAGACCCCACTTGAAGTACATCATAAATGGGCCAAACTGGGCAACTGCGAGCCCCGGAACGCAGACATCAACAAATACTTGACTTTCGTCTGCGCAGTTCTGGGCAGCCGTCTGGAGGACTGATATGACGATTTCACGGTCAATATAATATACTAAGCCCTCCAACAACCAAAGGGTGGGAATGTCTGGTGAGAATCCAACTGTTACGAGTTTTGACAGCCAGGTCGGTTCTGAAAGGTCAGCAGAAACTCGTACAAGATTACACAGGGGTATGCTATCCTTCAGAATGCTCTCCTTATAGCTATTAATCAGAGCATAATCAATCTCAAAGACAGTGTGGTCACCCTTTTTGAATGGTTCAAAACGATAAGCCCTTGCATCTAGTCCAGCACCCAATAGAACAACCTGTGATTTCTCGTGCCCCTCAGACCACGGAGTCAGCACATAGTTGTCAATATAGTGGGTCCTAACAACTGCATAGTCACTGGTTCCGCGGGTATATCCATGTTCACGGAAATATGGGTCCATGTCACCAGCAAGCTGCTCAGCGAAGGGATCTACAATGAGGGCGTCTTCTCGTTTGGATTCAATAGCGCGATAATATGCGATGAGCCGAGCTGTGAATGGAACTGCATTCCTCTTGTCATTGACATCATGATCAGCCATTCTCACAGACCTTCCATCACCGCATCCTTTGTCCGATATATTGGATAACACCACTGAGTCGAGACCTGGATGGTCTTCGATCGAATGTTAGTCCTTCTGTGTAGTATTGAAGCTTTAGTTTTGGAAACAGGGCAAGAATCTCATCTCTTGAAAAGAAGTGAAAGTGTAGATCCCAGTCAACGTGATAGTACGTGTTCTCTTCAACCTTCTCAACATCGTCCAAACTCCTGACATGCTGAAGATCCTCAACAGAGAAGGTGTAGATGTAGAGCACTCCCTTTGATTTTAGACCAGCTTGGATCTGTTCAGCAAGACTCTCTATGTCTGCTTTTCGAAACAGCTGGATGATCTTCGAGGCGATTATCAACGCATATTTTCTTCGTGGAATCTTGAACTCTCGTAAGTCCATTCTATGATATGTGAAATCAAGTCCCTCTGCCTCGACCAACTCAGGTATTCCCTTCGAAAGACTTGACTTGTCAACACCCTCAACCTCTCTACCTAGCTTGGCAAGAAAGATGGCATGGCGACCCCTTCCCATTCCTAGATCCAAAACTGGACCCTTCGGGATGATGTCGAGATACTCAATCAGTTTGAAGTCTGGTCCCTTCTTTCGGTCTTCCACGGTTTCCCGATATGCATCTAACCAGAAGGTCTTCTTCTTACTCATCCTAAGAACGCCCCTACATCTCGTGGCAATTCCGCCTATCTTGTTTTGCGCTCATAGCAATTCTTATTTACTTAAGTATAATATATTTTACTTGAGTAAAATCATTTAGTGAGTTGGTCCTGTGACAAAGAACAACGCCGCGTCACCAAAAGCACAAAGGCTCGAACGTGAGAGGAAACAACGTCGTAAAGCCATCATCAAGACTGCAAGAGGCTTCTTTGCCACCAAGGGCTATGAACAGACAATGGTAGACGATGTTGCGCAGGCTGCAGGCTATACCAAGATGACCTTGTATAACTACTTCAATTCGAAAGATGACCTCTTCCTCGCAGTTGTGTCAGAGGCGTATCAGAAACTGTACGAGATAATGGACAGCCATCTGAATCAGCCTGATGTGTCATACGAGCTTCGATCCATGGGGAATGCCTACCTCACATTCTTTGAGCAGAACCCAGATGACGCCATCCTTTTCGAGTCAGCTCGCCTGGGAGTAGTGATCTCAAAGCTACTTCAGAAGTTGGAGAACAAGGAGGAGTTGACAGAGAGTGAGCAGGATTTCAAAGTCTATATGGGCCTGCTTGAGGAGCTGATGACCTCTGTCATCACTGAAACAATGAAGAGATCGGGAGTTCAGGAAAAGGTGGACCCCTTCTCGGTGATAATGGTCCTCAGCACATTTGCTCAGAGCATCCGAGAGCTGGTCTTGCGTGGCAAGAGAAGTGAACAGCCAGAAGAGAAGACTAGAGAGTACATCTCAGTGTTCTTCACAATCATAGACCAGGGACTGAAACACTACGATGATTGAACTTTTTCAGAAGGTAAGTAACAATGAATAATACGGATTCAATTCGACTTGACAAACCAGAGAATAGAGAAGCACGCAAATCAGGAGGGATCAAGAGCCTCCTGATGTTTCTGGGAGTGATCCTGGCATGGGCACTCATTTCCGCCATGACAGTTGGATCGTTTACAGCTGCGATATGGACTGCAATACCAACTGCGTTATTGCCATGGGGTGCTTCCTATGAGAACCTTGTAGGGTATGTATCACATTGTCCATTCGCTCCAGCTAGTACTCTGATTCTCCTTTTTGTTGGAATCTTAGGCATCTTCTTTGCATACAAACTGAAGAAGGGGAGAGGTATTGGATATGGAGTCTTCGCAGGAACCATGGGAGGGCTTTTGATTGGACTTCTCGGCGGAATAGACATTGTCATGTTTATGGGAATGGGTGCGGGTGTAGGAGTAGGAGTGTTCCTAGGACTTGTTATTGGTCTTGTAGGTAAGGCGGGGATGTAATATTATGAAGAAAGCTTTAGTCCTCTACCACTCTCTGTTTGGGAACACAAAGACCGTAGCGGAGAGTCTCGCAAAAGGAATAGGAGAATCTGGGGTTGACACTGAATGTCAAAGTATAGACACTGTCGACATCACTCAGATTTCTTTGTACGACCTCATAGCAATTGGGAGTCCTACACATAAGATCAGACCGTCTAACGAGATGAAGGAATTTCTTGACACACTCAAGTCGGTAGACCTCTCAGGTTTATCGGGATTCAGTTTCGACACCAGAAACGAGTCGCGATTGAACAAGAGTAGTTGGTCAGTCTTGGAAAATAGTGCAGCTCGGTCAATTGAGAAGGCATTGAAACGGATGAAGGTGCGAATCATCAGACCACGAGTTTCTGCGATTGTTCAAGGAAGGAAGGGACCACTTGATACCGGAGTTGAAGAAACTTTTCTTCAAATTGGCAGAGAAATAGGGCGAAAATTGGCTTTGCAGTAGCTATTTTTCGCACTATCATCACTTTTTTTCTCTTCAAACACGGATTGGCGCCTATTTTTGGGTCAAAAGTCGCAATTGGAAGAGTTTATATTTGTTCATGTCACGTAATACGTAATAGGATTACAATTGTTCGTGAGGTAAAGAGAGAGATGAGCGAGTCTGATCGCGTACGGGTTGTCGCTGATGAGATACTCAAGGGACAGATTCTAGCTTTGGGTGAGCCTTTGTCCTACTCGGGTATTGTCATTGTCCCAATCATAAAAGTGGATGACCCGATTCAAGCCAGACGAAAACTCAGCAGAACCATATTGACAGAGTACGTGCACAAGGTCATTGTCGGGAGTTTGCCCAGAAACACATGTGGAGTGTTTATTTTGGACTCGCTAGGAGACATAGTGGCATTCAAGCTACACTTGGATATCGAAACGTTCTGGGAACGGATCAATTTCGTAGAAAGGCTTGTGATTGAACACTACAGAGAAACAAGGAAGCCGATTGGGAAAGAAAGTGCCACTGCTAGAGCTGTTGCTTTTCTGATGCGCCTAAAGTTTGGGGG
>JBHLOX010000165.1:0-5374 GCA_048940045.1 Promethearchaeota archaeon | reverse complement strand
CGTGATACCTGCAGGTCATTGGCGATGTCTGTCGGTCGCTCTTTCTGACGTCGTCTGAGCCAGATGAGGTTCTGCCGCTTGGTCGGGTACCGTAGGGTGTTGAACATCATTCTCCCTCTCCATTTAACTAAGCATAGTTAAATGATTTAACAAGAGTATGTTAAATGTTTTGTAATAAGTCCTTCGGTGTTCAAGAGTTCGCCACACCATGTTCGAATCTCGCTCGATCCACCATTCATTCTCAGTTCATAGTCATTTAGCCAGGTCCAATGCGAAAATGAAAAAATTTTCAAAAAGTGAGTAGTATATTTCTCCAGTAAAACAGTCACATCCTATACAGCTATGTAAAAGGGACAAGTATTGAGAAAGCGATTAGGAGTAGCCCTGAGTATAATGCTTTTGATTCTTCTAGTGGGCTATATTTTAACTTTGAAACAGCCAGCTCAATCAGAACATCCTCCAACAGGAATTGTCATCCAATCAAATTCTGGATTTTCTTTTCATGGTTGGATTGGCAATGGTACGTCAGAGGACCCTTACATAATAGAGGGACTTACTATGGTAACCTCGGGGCCCTCTATTTCGATCTCAGATGCGGATGTGTACTTTATCATCAGAAACTGTACACTTGAATCTACTACCGGTGCACCACCCCGTGCGATTGTACTGGATACTGTCAAAAATGGAGTAATTGAGAACTGCACTCTGATTGCAAATAAAGCATGGGCACCTTATGGTGCTGATGTAGTCTTTAGTGGAGTATGCGTTGAGGTTTTTGAATCTGCAGATTGCAGAATTGAACATTGCAGGCTCTATGGCGGTGCAACAGGTCTTATGATTTCGAGTACTAATTCCTGCGAAGTAGTGAACAATACAATTTGTGACAACTGGGAAGCTGTAGATGTTGAGGATAGCTCTGGCTGTTCATTTAGTGGCAACTTGGTTTTTGACTCAAACAATGGAATAACTCTTTCACGAACAAATATGTGTGAGATAGATACTCAAAGGATTTCATGCAAGTATTCTGGGCTTCAGCTTCACTACTCAAAGAACTATCGAATTACCAATAACAGGTTTCTCAATTGCGGCATATGGTTGGGATGGGGATACAATCCCATCAATTCGAGTCATGTCTTTCTGAATAACTCAATAAACGCAAAACCCTACGGTTTTTTCCATAATTCCTCAGACACAAAAGTTGACGCGCATGGATATGGACAAGTGGTCCTAAGTTACTGTACAAACGTAACTATAACTAGAGGTGATTTCAGAAATTCTTCAGTGGGAATTGAAATCAAATCATCTCAACAATGCGTAATTGAAAGAAGCAATTTTCTAGGAAATAAACGAATGGGCGTTTCTGTTGAAGGTGGCAGAGATATAATAGTAACAAATTGCACATTCATCGAAAATACTTGGACAACTGATGTACGTAGTTCATCTAATATTACCATAAATGGCAACACCTTCTCTCATAATATCTTTTCAATTAAAATAGAGGAGTCGGAGAAATGCACAATTTCAGGAAATACAATCATGAATAGTGTAAATTCGATTCAGGTCACCAATTCTGAGCTTTGTGAAATTTCAGACAACTATCTTGAAAATAATACAGGTGGAATATATGTTCGCCATTCGACGTTTTGCACCATATTTGAAAATCATGTATATTATTGTGAATCGACTGGTATATGGTTAGGAGCAGACTCTGAGAGTTGTCAGGTCTTCCTGAACTCAATTGGCGGGAATAGGAAAAATGCCCAAGATGATGGTGATATGAATCAGTGGGATGATGGTGTATCAATAGGAAATTCTTGGAGTGATTATAGTGGTGCAGGTTGGTATGACATATCTGGAACTGCTTCCAACTATGATCGATACCCATCAGTACTCTCTGGAGAGTGGGGTCAACATAATCTTGTTATGCTTGTTGTGGCAGTAGGCGTTATCGCCTTTGGCATCCTTGTTATAGTATTTATTTTTCTGAAGAAAAGAAGCCAAGGTTGAATGATAGTTAATGATAGCTTCCTTATCCATTCTAAATTCAGTTGACTGGCGGTTTGGCATGGAAGAGTGTGCATTACGTATGCTCCGTGAATAGGAGGTCGCGAGTTAGAATCTCGCCCGGTCTATCAATTTCTCAATCTCTCGCGCGACTTTTCTTAGTTATCCAATTCCGAATCATTATTGTGATGAGCCTTGTTTTCTATGAACACATCGATACGTCTACCAGCCCATGGCAAAAAGACCCCAAATCCAAATGCCCAACATCCTATGAGAAGAGCAAACAAGCTTAGATATACTGGTGAGAAGGGGCTAGGATCACCAAACCGTGGTCGCAGAATTTCTTGAAACCAATAGATGAGGAGAAGCGGGAGAGAGAAGACTACTAATATTACAATAGTCTTGAAACATAGCGATTGTGCAACTTCAGGATTGAATACGATCTGTATATCCTCTTCCTCACTGTTCATAGATTTTACATCCAAATTAAGGACTAGTTTCTTAATCATACTATTACAATATCAAATCTCGCCCGTTCCACCAATCTCCCAAAAGATATAGGTTGAATGTTCCCTCACTAATTCCACTATCAAATCTTTGAGGACCCAGAAGTGACTCAAACTGAGGGCGAGTCTAGATTCTTACCACTGATACATTGCGCAAGAGGCGTATTGATAATTCCAATTCCAGTTGTGATATATTTCCAATACATACAGGCTTATTGGGTAATCAATCATGGTCCTGATATTGCAGTGGCTGGACCCTTCAGTGCAATTGGTTTTGGGATCTCGGTTGCAGTTCTAGAATTCTACTATGCTGTGCAACTATATGAAAAAAGAGTGGACCCCTTGTTTAGACCATTTATCATAATGATTCTAGCCACGTTGTTTGAATTAACACTCGCATTACCCCCAAGGATAGTCGAAAACCTAGCCCTATCAATCCACATCAGTTCTGTGGTTGGATTATCGATAATAGAAATAGGACTTATTGCATTTCATTCATAGAGAATTTAGATAATCGAGTTTCACTAATCAACCATTCTATTCTGGTCCAAACATTAGACAATAGCTATGATTGTAACCATAAATGTGTGGACTATCAGTACTGTCAGTACCTTGCCAGCATGCGATGATCTCTTTCTCAAACCTAAGAGCTCCAGATATGGCATGAGCCACATCCCATGCCAAGAGAGTCATTGGTCGAGTGCTAGTGGCCCCCAAGTTGAAGACCTCAACAATCACTTTAGCCTCAGGTTTTAGGAACTCGCGTAAACTTCGAAATACGCTCTGAAGGTCATCTAGATAGTTCTGATAGGTCCCATTCTCTTTGTAGTCAGAGAGTGGGTTTTTTGTTTCATCACTCCTCATGAAGATGGGGGATGTGAAAGCAAAGTCTAGGGGACGTAATTCAAACTCGTTGAGTTTCCGTGAGTCACCAAGGATGATATTATCCTTCATGGTAAGCTGGGAGCGGATATACTCACAACGTCGTTCATCGATCTCAATCCCAAATGGTATCCGTCCCATTTCTTCAGCAACAAGGAGTGTCGTTCCTAGACCTGCAAAAGGGTCAAAGACTGTATCGCCTGGTTGCGTGAACTGATGTAAGAGGAATTCTATGAGTGACTCAGGGGTTCTATTGTCGTCATCACGAAACTCTTCAGGAATCTGTCTTCGTTTCACATATGGCAGATTGATGTATGTCTTCATCACTATCCCAGCTTTTAGATGAGTGTCAAGTGTTTCTGCCGGAACATAAACAAATCGAGTTCCCCTCAGTCCACGATATTCTTTCTATCAATCGTATGAAACCATAATTCATCATCATACTTGATTCTCTATTCCGTTTTTCCTTGCTTTCCTTATTCTGTATCCAAAATACGCCTCAAACCAGAAGAGAACAGCTACTCCCCAGAGTAGAAGCAAGATAAAACCACCATACGGAGCTCCAAGAAACAGTTCTAACATTTGAGTAGCGGCATAGATAGATGCACCTGTGATGAGTATAGCGCAACATGTCAACGTGTAAAACTCACCTGCAAATGCACATCGATATGAACAATATGAGAGTGGACTCAGAGGAGTCCAAACACTGGGCGTGAATGTTTGACCACACCACAAACAGCTATACTGCGAATCCTGTTCCTGCATCGGATGTGATTCTATCCTGAAAACCTCCGTTGGTTTCCTAGATCGAAAATTCGTACCGAAGAGGGATAAACTTTTGTCAGAAAGGAAACCATCTTTGAATTTCGCTCGGCCCACCGTTAATGGCTCTTCAGTGGACCCTCTAATTATGAGTCTTAAACAGAAGAGAAGCATTTAAACTGAAAACACGATAACCTATGCGATTTCTATGAATTCAATGAAACTGGATAGCGATGCCCCGATTCGAAGAGCCAGACTTTTGGGAATTATATTCTTAGCTTATGCTATTGTGTTGCCCTTTGTCATTCTCCTACTACCAGAGTCTGAGCTCCCGGCAAGCACTGGCCCAATTGAGTTGTTATCATGGCTGATGATGCTTCTAATGCCCATTGAGATTCTCCTCATCCACGTTTCGTATCGCCATTTTGGAAAGAAATCTGAGTTGGTCAACATCATGGGCCCATCAGTTCTCATGTACACGTTTGCGTCAGTACCTTCAGTCTATGCATTCGTAATTGGATTCGTCGGATCGAATCTGCGACTTATTGCTATTCCACTTGGGCTAGTCTTTTCTTTCATTGGATTTTGGCTCGCCTTAATGTATTCATCGAGACTATGGGAGAAGACTAAAGCCTCAAATCAATAGGCGATTATTACTTGACGATTCTCGCCTAGTCCAACACTTCATCGTTTTGCAGACTAGGTCTCAAATCCGAATCAATTGTTTTGGTTTTAGACCCCCACATCAACTATCTAGTTGATTTCTAAACCTTTGATTTCACGCAGGTAGATATTCTATCTAAGTAACTCCTTCAATGTCAAAAAACAGAGAGATTGATGATGAAAGCAACACATCATACGAGATCAATCCTAATTCTGAGTTTGGCAGTTCTATTGCCATTTACAGCAATTAGTGTCTTCTACTACCGTCCACTTTATGCGCCAGTTTACATAGAACCTTCTGAATCGATAGACGGTTTTGTTGAGCAGTTGGAAACAAAACTCCCTGCGTTGTTGGAAACAAATACTGTTCCCGGAGCTGCCATTGCCGTTATTTCAGCGAATCAGACAAATATCATAACATCGGGCAAGGCCAACCTGTTAACGAGTGAACCGCTGACACCACAGCATATGTTCCAAATAGCATCCATGTCCAAGACACAATGCGCATTTGCTATTATGAAACTAGTACAGGAAGGACTGATCCATCTTGATGCTCC
>JBHLOX010000164.1:0-5398 GCA_048940045.1 Promethearchaeota archaeon | reverse complement strand
GGAAATTTCACAGGTGAATAAGGTTGGACTTACTCGACAAGGCACTATTTCAAGAGCTTAGTAATCATTGTCGAGTGTCATTCACTGAACTCAGTAAGAAGTACGATGTGTCTGTCAACACTATCAAGAAACGGGTTGAAGACATGGTTGAAAAAGGAATTATCGTGTCCTTTGATGTTCAACTCAAGTTAAGTTTGTACAATGCCAGCTTTGCATTGATCATTCTCCGTTTGAAACGACTTTTTACAGAACAGGAACAAGATGAGATAGGACATCACCAGTTTGTTACTAGTGTTTCAACTGGGATGCAACTCGATGGGCAGGTTGTTGTAGTCTACAGGAACAATGACGAGCTAAATGAGGTCATTGAGTATCTGAGATCTAACGATAATGTAAAGGAACTAGAACTGTTCCAGATGCTTCCTCCACCAACATCAGCAGTGGGTCTTCCTGTTTCAAAGAAGCTTGATGCTCTAAAGAAGATTGACTGGCAGATTCTTCACAAACTTCGTTGGAATGGACGAATGGCCATCAAGGACCTAGCAAAAGAGTTGGGTCGTTCAGCCCCTACCGTAAGAAAACGATTGGACTTCATGAGAGAGCAGGGATTTCTTTACGAGACCATCCTCACAAACATAGGTGTTGTAGGTCAAGGATTCGCAATAACCTATGGGCTGGAACTTCCTGAAATCTCCAACGAGGATCAGCTTGCGATGGACAAGGAGATGAGGTTGATCTTCGAGGATAGTTTCATCGTTAGCTGGAAGGTTGTTGATAGACCGATTATATTCATGACTTTTCAAGTTGACAGTGCTGCTGAGGCACAAGAGATACAGGCACGTCTTTTGTCGAAGTACCCAGAGCATCTTTCTATCACGCAAGCAATCAGTGGAAGATGGAAATACTACAAGGACTTCAGGGACCAAATCCTTGAGAAACACGTTCAATAGATTATTGCTTGACAAGAGGTGCCAGTCCAGCAATAATCACCAAGACTGGGCCAAGGTATAAGCCCGCCCAAACAAATGGTGCTATGAGTCCGAGGATTATCAAAACAATCTTCTTACCCCGTTGATTCTCCCAACCCTCGGTGCGGATGATCCAGAGTACAGACACCCCCAGAATCAATGGGATGATTGTGAAGAGTACTGACACTATTACTGTCCAGTTGTAAGGTGCAGCTAGAAGCGATAGCGTCATCTGGGCAACGAAGAAGAAGCTAGAACCTAGGAGCAAAAGCCCCCCCATAGTCCCAATCAAGGTTATTGCTTTCTCCTTGCTAAATGAAGTTCTGTTTCGTACTGCAAGAATGACTAGTCCGAGGATGAGAGGGAGCAAAATGAGCAGGAGTATGAACAGAAAACTCTGACCGCTCCACATTATGATGGTTATCGCCATGGATGGGACTGTTATCCATTGAAGCACATCATAGGCTTCGACATATCCTGTGACTAAGGCGTATCTCCCACCAGTTGTTTCGTCGTAGATTGCAATATAGTAGGTACCTGTGGCAGGTGCACTCATGTTGAAACTTACAGTAGTGTATTGACTGAGTGGTGTGAACCCTTCGTATTCTGCCTCTAGAGCACTTGACTCGATCACCATGATACCAGCACCAACGGGAATTTCAAGGGAAACTGGAGGCGTGCTTTGATTTGTCACGCCTGGACCCATCAATACTAGGTTAGGTGTGAACCCTCGATCCCCCTCTGGGATTGGTACTTTCAGCATGAACCTGATTCTCTCGCCAGCTGATGCCTCGAATGAGTAGTAATGTGCCACCCCACTATCCAAATTCGTATAATAGAACCATGACTTCCACGGGTCAATGATCTCAGTCGCTGTCGCGAGAGTTGTTCCATCGTTTGGAACGATTGGAATGTGAGCATCAGCAACTACAACCATGAAAGTCAGTGAGATTGTAATGGTAAGTAATGCAAATAATCCACGATTCATAGTAAAAATTCGAGGCTCACCCTCTATTTAGTGTGTTCCTAACTACCTCAACAGGTTTTCCGCTCTTGAAACCCACAAGCGTTTGTTTGGACCTAGCTATACCGTAACCTCCAAGGAAGGGAACAGCGAGCCCTTCATCAGTGGGCAGGTCCAAGTAAACCATCCTTGATGCGGCGATCACAATATCATGGGTCACATAAATGTGAAGATCATTCCTGTCAGCTTTCGAAAATCGATTAGTGATATGTTGCGTTAGTCGTTTAAGATAGTCATCAATCGGTTCTATGGTTTCAGCTGGAAGCTCGTTTCGTTTCCATCGCCAATAGAACTCATTAAAACCAATATCATGAGCAAAAGTGACTATCCGCTCAATGTCCCCGCGACCTCCCAAAAGAACATTCAATTTCTCAGTGTCAACGAGATTGCCTCCAGCATCCTGCAGGCCTTCTGATATTCTCTCTGCCGTTTGTGTGGTTCTGATATGTGGACTATGATAGATAGTCGTTCTCCATTTCTTTGGAAGTCTTCTTCCAAACTCAATCGCGATATCGTGACCAGACTTCGTCAAATCAACACGAATTGTTGTAGGGACATCTATGTCTTCAGGTCGTTCGGAGTGTCTAATCATTAAGAACACGGGACCAGAATCCAATGAGTCTAGCCAACCAAGGAGCGCGCGAGCCTCTTCAAGCCATCCAATGCTATTCCACTCGCGTTCAGTGACCAATCGGACTCTCTCCTTGGACAACAACAGAGTGATGCAATTTATGTTGTCTTATTAACACACGTGTAATAGGCAGTTACCTGTGAATAGAGTGTTCATATAGTTGGACATACCCAAGAAGTAAATAATACTCAGATGCTCACCTTTGTTCGTGATATAGAGTGAGTCTAGTTTCAGAAGTGAAGAGCTGGCTATGGGTTCCAGGAATATGGGTAATCGTGTACTCCTTGATGCTAGCTGTTGGAATTGTTATTGGGGACATGTTCGGCCCCATATACTATTGGTGGACAACTTTGCTTGCTGTCCCATTAATCATCATTCCAGTCACATACAAGAGCTTGGTTGGAGGCGGTTGCAGTCTTCGTTTTCAAATCTGTGCACTTGTGAAGGGGTCGTTTGCAGGAGTAATCTTTCTCATGCTTACAATGATTGCAGACTCACTTCTATGGCCAAATCTTGCACTCACTGTTGGATGGAATCCCACCTTGTTCAGCACCTCTGAACTGTTCTATCAGATCTGGTTTTTCAGCGGGATTATTGGAGGAATTGGTGCGAGAATTGTAGAGGTTAGGAGTTATTCAGATGGGTCAGAGATCACAATCGCAGGATTTGAGTAATTCTTAGAAAGTATATGATAAAAGGGACAGTATCCTTAGTGCCCAACGAGGGGCGCACAATTGGTCAAAGTCACTGCAGAGCAGCTCCGATGGAACCAGCTCAGAAAGCAGTTCCTTCTGGATGAAAAACCGAAGGATTTCTACGGAGTAGTAAAAGCTCAACTTGGCCTGCACTCAACAGACTATTGGACACCCTACCTATCTGTGTGGTCACGGATTGGAGATTACGACGCAAAGAAAATGTTTGAATCGATTGATAATGGGAAGAAGATTGTTCGAACCCATGCTTTCAGGACAACTCTGCATGTGATGCACGTCAACAACCTATCGATGATTATTAGCGCAACTGGCCCTTCACTCTACAGAGCATATCGGACTGACAAATACAGAAAGATAGACCAATTCAGTGACAAACATATTGAGGACATGCTCAATCAAGTTAAGTCGGCCTTGGAGGAGGGACCACTTCGAACATCAGAACTGAAGAAAGCCGTACCAAAGGTGGGAAAGCATGTACGCTCAGCTCTCCTGATGCTTATGGCTAGAGGGGAGGTTGTACGGGCGAAGGCCAATCATGCACGAAGCAATCTCACATCTTATGCATTGCTGGAGAGATGGGTTGGAGGTTTCAAATTGGAGATAATTGAAGAACAAGACGCCATTACTCAGCTGATTAGATGTTATATTGAGAGGTTTGGTCCTGTATCGGTTGAGGATACGGCATGGTGGCTTAGACAGACAAAGACTGCTGTCAAGAATGTGCTCCATCAGTTGGAGGATGATGTCACTAGTGTTGAGCTTGGTGGATCAACCAAATTCATGTTGAAGGAAGATAAGGAGTTGGCTGCTTCACTTACTGTACCGACTGCAGACATAGTTTGGTTCCTGCCTTACGAAGACCACTTTCTAAAGGCGTTCATTGATCGAACAGCGTTCATAGAGGAATCAGTCCAGCCCAAACTCTCTCCCCCAGACAGGAAACATTACTGGCCTTCGAGCCCTGATGCATTTCGAAGGATGCCAAGCAAGGGATTGAGAGCCACAGGCGAGGTAAGACCTTCGATCTGGCTTAATGGGAGGGTAATTGGTCGGTGGGAGATGGATGATAGAAACAGTTTGAAGAAAGTTGTCACCAGTTTATACTCTAAAACAACAAAACAGCAGAAGAGCACAATAGAGCGTGTCAGAGGCGATTTGGAGGAGTTCATCAACTCTTCGTTGGTCCCAATATCGAGTAGTAGATAACAGACACGCATAAATAGGGAGAATGGTATGCACCATACCCAACCATCTGGAGTTGACTCAAATGGGAAAGGGATTAGCGCTATTCGGACTCATTCTGATCATTATCGGTATATTACCACTATTTATGCCAATGATTGGACTTGGAATGTACGTGGACTACTTCTTCATGCTTAACCTGTATACATTAGACTTAGCGGGCTACATGTTTTCTGAACTTATGCTCATTCTAATAATTCTAGGCGTGATACTCCTAATTGTTGGAGCAGCCAGGTAGTTCATTTAGCTCAATAACAAAAGAAGAAGAGGGGAGATATACACTCCCCTGCATTCTATATTTTAGTGGGTTCTCTCATTCGATTCCAATTCGAGTTGCAATCTTCACAATGAGGAAGACCACAAAAGCCACGATAATGAAAGTGATTAGACTGTCCAAAATAGGACCGCCAGACAATACATAATCCACGCCTTCAGGTTGAATAGGGGGATAGACAAATTCGATTAGTGGCATGATGAGACTGTTCACAAGTGCTTGTACAACTTGACCAATATAGATACCCAAAATAAACGCTACAGCGAGTCCAAGAACCTTGTAGTTTGAGATGAACTCTATAAACTCATTGATCAAGCCCTTAGCTGGTTCAGGTTTGGGTTTCGGTGTGAGTAATTTCCGTATCTCTCTCAGTTCTTCCAACATTTCATCGTTTGATATTTTAATCACCCCTGATGATAGTACAAAGGGCTACAGACTGGTTAGTTATGTTTCTTTCCTCTAAGCAAGTAGATTGATATCGTATCTAGAGTTAGAGAGAACTATGAGCTTTTGGTTCATCATCTCAGTCTTGGGCTTGCTTCTTGT
>JBHLOX010000003.1:0-75544 GCA_048940045.1 Promethearchaeota archaeon | reverse complement strand
CTAAAGCGAAGGATTGGCAAGATTGTTCTAGCTGCAGGACTCCTTATCATCGTCGTTGTGATTGTGCTAGGGATGTTCGCATCATTGGTATCTGCCACTGGAGGCTCAACAGAGCTCCTTCGTGTATACAATACTATCCTGGGTCCGGGTTTGGTCATTGGGATTTTACTTGTGATGGTTGGATTTGCGGCTATTTTATTACCAGAGGGTCTATCTAAAGATGGAGTCTGGGTCTTGAAGACTGGACCAATCCAATATTGATTTTTTCTGTATTCTGTTGATTGAAAGACAAATGACAGTGTTAGATGACCACCTTCTCCCCAGGGACTCTTCTGAATGCTTGCACATCTCCCACATGAGAAGCTCCAACAAGAAAACGAGTAAGTCTTTCAACACCCAAACCAGCTCCGGCACTCGGAACAAATCCATTTCGAGCAAACTCTAGGTACGGCTTGAAATCATCTGTGCTGAGTCCATCCCTTTCAATTCTCATGAGAATTCTGTCAAAAACCCATTCTCTCTCTCCTCCACTAAGAGCCTCGCCAAACCCTTCTGGATACATCAAATCATAATTGCGATAGAAACCAGGTTTCTCTGGATCTTCAGCGTCATAGAACTCTCGCTTGTGATTCGTCACCCAGAAGGGATCTTCCGTTTCTTCACTTGCTCCTTTCTCCCATTTTTCTCCATATCTCTCAATCAGCTCATTAGTAGTAAAAACTCTGAACTCCTTGGGAACCTTCAATTCTCTATCCCAAAGAGCTAACTCATCACTACATTCACGTTTTACCTGATTTATTGTTCCAGTAACAGTTTCTTGCATCAACTCGAAAACATTGTACATGTCTGCATGTGCCAGTTCGAAATCAACCTGAGAAAACTCGAATAGATGACGTCCTGTATCACGACTCTGAACATTCTCCAGTCGAATGTTCGGTGATACAGCAAAGAACTTCTCAATACCCGACGATACCATGATCTGCTTTTGTAGAATCATACTTGTAGTCAAGACAAGTTTCTGGTCTTGATATTCGATTTCGGGCATACCGATAATTCTACTTCCGGGATCAGGTCCCAATGGATCGCTGACAGTACTTAGGATTACAGGCATAACCTCAATGAGTCCTCTTTTTCGGAATGTTTCTCTAATCGAATCCAAAGCAACACTTTGCACTTTGAGTGCTGCAATTGTCTTGCCGTCTTTCATACATTACCGAGAACTAAATAGAATAAAAGACATTTTTCTTGAAAAAGCGAATTATTTACAATTTTGTTCAGTATCAAGACTTAAAATACGAAAATACTTCGAAAAAAGTTGGAAATGAACCCGCATATGCCAATTACTTGGAAGCCTATCGATAAAGCATAGTTTTTTGGGTCTTTTCACAAGTGCTAACTAAGCAAAACAAGACTGAGACTTCAACAATGTTTCGGAAAGTTCTGTTGTTCAGGAATTTAACAGATAACATTCCAAAGAACATTGGACTTTACTCCGTGGGTGTCATGCTTCTTCTCTTGTTTCGGATCACAATTAGCCCCCTGCAAATATTGTTGGGACTACTTGCATTCTTGGTTTCTTATTCCTCAATCTATGTGCTAAATGATCTCTATGATATTGAAGATGACAAGATAGACGAAAAGAAATCTTTGAGAAAGCCCCTAGCTCAGGGAGCGATAGATAAGAAAGAAGCAGTGACGATTCTCGTTTTACTCTTGTTTCTAGGTCTGTTGCTCTCTGCTCTTCTCAATCTGTTCTTCTTCTGCGTCATCATCTCATTAATTCTCATCAACCTCATCTACTCTATTCGGCTGACAAATGTCAGAAATCAAAGCCTAGAAGATGTGCGTCCCAAAAGCTTGAAACACACGACTTTCGGACTACCTTTAGTCTTTCTCATGCAACTGCTGAAGATCTTCCTCCCTTGGACAATTAATACAGGAGTGCTGCAATTTCCAGTCCTCTTTGCCATTGGATTCTCTCTTCTCTATGTTATTCTCTTCAAAGGTTACAAAGAATATCGGACAATAGGAGAATCTGTCATGCAGGCACCATTCTCTTTTGGTTTTTCAAGTGCCTTTTTCATATCATCAATGACCCTGTACCCAGAACCTTTGGTTCAAGCATTAATAGTGCTCTACATTTTTGCAGGAATAGTGCTCTTTCGGAATTCTCACTTTACTGATAGAAAGGTCCTGCTTTTCAGTCCAGTCTATATCCTTCTCGGAATTCTAGCTTTATTCTATCTAATGACGAATGTGCTAACCTAACAAAAAAACGCCAGCCTTTAATACAGGGACTGTAACATAAAAAGTTCTGAGTGGTGATTCGCATGGTTTACTGTCAACATTGCGGCACACAGAATGATGATGCAAGTGAGTTTTGCACCCAGTGTGGTGCAGCTTTGCAGGCAGCTGAAAGACCAAGAGAAGTCAGAACAGAAGTCAAAAGACCAGGGGAACCCAGAGACGATGAGTGTTTTGGACTTCCAAATGGTGATGCCGTTTGTGGTGTCATTTTCGGAGGAATAATCATCATTGTTGGATTTTCTTGGATACTTGGATGGGACTTTTCAACTCTATGGGAAACAGTGATTGGTCCGTATCTGGTAATAATCTTTGGTTCATTGATTGTTCTGGGTGCTCTCTATAGTTCAACGAGAAAGAAACGGCGATACCAATAACTTGACATTGATGCACAATGTCTGACGCTTTATATGCGAGCATAAAATCAGTGCAATCTCTTATTCAGCATATGGGATGAATACAGGTTGCATCACCACATTGTTTGCAAATCTGTTCATGCTCCGCTTTTGACATCATGATTCTATTGAGAATCCAGAGGAGAATGACACAAAGGATGAAGATATCTACTGCGAGATATCCCGCCATCTGATTTGCTCCAACGAGAAGAAAGAACGCCCCCACGACAAAAATGACATTCAAGGAGAAGCGGAAAAATCCACTTCTAATAGTTGTCACTCTGTATATTCGATGTTGGACAAGTCCAACTAGCACCCCTGAAAACCCACTCCAGAAGACAATGTGTGCATTAAAAAAAACATACCCAAGGAAGAAATACGGTATACTTCCCATTATGGCGATAATAGCTCCCGTTGTCAGACCTGTGCAACCTGCACAAAAGAACCTGTTTCCAACTTGGAGAACATGATCTGAGAACGGATCACAGGAATAATGATGTCCTCGGAGAATATGTTCTCGTGGGAGCTCCTCAGTAATTCGTGAATCATCATACTCCATCTGCTTCGATTTGCGCGGTTTAGATCGAGAAAATCTAGTTGGACGAACTCCTACAACTGCACCAAGCAAGCAAATGATGATGAACACTAGTCCAACAAACTGTGGTTGTGAAACGAAACTAGGGGTGCCTATCATTGAACGCAAAACTATCAGAGGTATCAATCCTAATCCTAGTAGAGATAATATCTGCAACCAAAATGACAACAGTTTTGATGAACTTGTCCCGGACATTATCTGAACATTCCTCTCAAGGCTCCCATTACACCCTGGCGAGCCATGTATCTGTATGATTTTCTCTTTAGCTTGTTACTTGAGAATACCCCAGTTATTCTCCTCTTCATGGAACCATAGAAGCTACGATAACATAGGTAGAGTTCCTCTTGAACTTCCATCCGTGTGAGATGCTCAGTTGGCATAATCGCATGTAGCATATCATAATTGGCCCAGTTCCTATCTTCAATCCAGTCCTTACTTTCTGCTTCATCGTATAGACGCGTTCCAGGATATGGTGTCAAAATCATATAGATAGCGATATCTGGATCAATATCATTGACAAAAGCTCGTAGACCTCGAATAGTTTCACGAGAATCACTATGTTCTCCAATGATCAGTGTGGCTTGAGCGAAGATATCATTTTGTTTCAGCAGCTCCATTGCTTCCTTCGATACTGAGGGGTCTATTCGTTTATTGAATGATGCTAGAGTTTCAGGACTATGGTTTTCAACTCCCGCAAGAATCCAGTTCAGTCCAACTTTGCGTAACTTTGGTAACAGACTCTGATGTGTAACAACATCATCAGATCTAGCCTGCATAAACCAAAGTATTTCTTCCCCAAACCCTCTGCTGATGATCTCATCACACAGCTCATCAGTTCTTTTTCCCAACCCGAAATTATCATCCGTAAGCCAGAAGAACCTAGTGCCAAACTCATTGTAACAGAACTCAAACTCGTCAGCAATGCGTTTCGGAGTCTTAGACCTCCATTTTCCGCGCCAGAAAGAACACTGTGAGCAGAAATTGCAGTCATGTGGACAACCTCTTGAAGCCTCAACAAGGGCGTAGGGAGTATCACGTCCAGCCATTATTGTGAAGTGATACTCCTTCATGTATTGACTGACTAAATCATATGCAGGAAATGGTAAATCGTTGAGATTGTCGAGGAGAGGACGGTCTTCAGTTGTTATGATTTTATCATTATGTCTGAAGGTTATGCCTTTTACATCAGAGAGCGAACCATGCCCCCCTAATGCACGAACAACTTCAAGGAGAGTCTGTTCCCCCTCTCCCCTTACTACTACATCTAACTCAGGATAGGCCTCAAGACTCTCTCTTGCAAGGGCGGTGTAATGCTGACCACCGACTATAGTGGTTGTAGTTGGATCGATAGTCTTGGCCATCTCTATGGTTCGCAGGCCTCTGTAAGCGTTGCAGGTTGACAGGGAACTTGGTGCGATGATATCAGGATGAAATGACTCAACACGGTCTTTCAATCCATTCCATGTAATCCTCTCTGCTTGACAATCTACGATTTCCAACTCAAGACTTTCATCATGCTCTCTGAGATATGCTGCCAGATTGAGTATTCCGAGAGGAGGAGGAAGGTACTCCCCCATTACGAACCACAGATCCTTCGGAGGCTCCACAAACATGATTTTCATAGTAGAACAGCTCACAATTGGGCCCTAACGGTATTTCTCTCCCAGCTAAAATACCTTTCAGAACTCAGGTCAATGTGTTCTTATGTGGCGATTGGACTACAAACTGTATGATTCGCGTAGCTGCAGTTCAGATTGCTCCCGTGTTTCTAAACAAGGAAGAAACATGGAACAAACTAGAAACCTACATTCGAGATGCTTCCACCAATGATGTTGACTTAGTGACATGGGGGGAAACCCTGATTCCCGGGTATCCTTTCTGGCTCTCACCATCCGGCGGCGCACGTTTCAATGATGCTAACCAAAAGAAGGTGTACTCGACTTACTGGCGTGAAGCAGTACAATTAGATAGCGATCCTGTCCTCAAGAAGATGAAATCTCTGGCTCAGAAACTGAAGATCATGTTCATGGGGGGCATAGCGGAGAAGGATGGTGGATCAATCTATTGCACTCTTCTCACAATAGGGCCTGATGGAAAACTCAAGGGGCGACATCGAAAGGTCAAACCTACCTATGAGGAACGCCTGGTATGGGCTGATGGGGACCGTTTGGGTTTGAAGACTCATCTCTTGAAAGAAACAATGATTGGTGGTCTGAACTGCTGGGAGAACTGGCTTCCATTGGCTCGAGCATCTCTGCACTTACAGGGAGAATTGATTCATGTGGCTGTCTGGCCTGGAGCTTTGAGGAATACCCAAGATATCACACGATTCATCGCTCTTGAAGGCCGCTCATGGGTCGTCTCGGTATCTGGTTTCCTTCGTCCTACCGACTTTACTCATCTTACTGAATCTGATTTTCCAATGAAATCTGTCATGGAATCAAGTAAAGAAAATTGGGCAAATGGTGGGTCTGTTATTGTAGATCCGAAGGGTCAGATTATTGCCGGTCCAATGGTAGATGAAGAAGGTATACTCTTCGCTGACCTTGACCCAGAGATTGCCATTCAAGAACGTCAGAATTTCGACATAAGTGGACATTATTCCCGTTTTGACATTTTCAACAAACCATTGGACCTTGATTGACTTGTAAGTATCTTGAGAAATAGATAAAACGAGCAACAAGTCCGCACCAGAACATGGATCCTCTAATTCTAATTCTAGCAATTCCAATTGGTGTCCTGATTGGTCTAGGCGCAGGAATAGTGGGATTAACTGCATGGCCAATCATAGTGCCTCTTCTTTTTGTCATTGGAGGAACTCCACTTCACGAGTCTCTTTTGTCCAGTCTTCTGGTAGATCTCTCCATAGCTGTCACACTGACTTTGTTTTACATTCGACATCCCGATTCCGGTGCAGATATTCAATTTGGTTCTCGACTTGGATTGGTATCTGGTGTAGCAGCTATGGTCACTGTGATTATCGCATTTCCACTTCTTGAGCAGTTTTCAAATGTGTTCAGGGGTGGTTCTCCTCTCATTACACTTGCGTTAGGAGTGGTATTCCTTGTACAGGGAATTAGAATGAGAAATAGACCCGACAAAATGGGTAATTCGGAAGAGAAAAGCTGGAATCCATCACTATCTAACTCGAGTAAAAACAAACTATCTTACATACTCTGTGTGTTAATTGGATTCCTTACAGGTGCAATAGCAATTGGTGGCGCAATGAACTTCGTTCTTGTTTTGGTCTTCTTGCTGGGCTATCCAACATTTCGGGCTGTTGGGACAGCCATGGTCGCTACAACTATCATGTTAACACTCACAGTTCTATCATATCTCATACTTCTTACCTTCAGCATATCCACACTACCAGTGGTACTACTCTATATCTGTGGTGGCGTTCTGAGCAGCTACCTTGCAGTCACAAGGGCGCAATATATTCCCGAGATGAAGCTGAGAATTCTAATTGGGATTGTAGTAATCGCTACTGCAATCTTTGCAGCGGTGCAGGTCTATCTTCTCGGGTGATTCCTACAACTTACTCACATAGAAGTTTAAAGGTCGAACATACTCTGGTTCAATTGTTGTGAATTAATCATGGCAAAGATCGAAATAGACTCAGGAGGATCCCCCTTTCCAAAACCAATTGTTCTTGTAGGTTCTGTTATTGATGGTCGACCTAACTTCTTCACCGTCGCTTGGTTCAACAGAATGAGTCGTGAACCCAACATCTGGGGAGTCTGTGCTGGGAAGACAAGACATACACTCAAAGGGATACAAGAAAACAAGACCTTCAGTGTTAACTTCCCAAGTGTTGATTTGGTAATGAAGACCGATTACTGCGGTATTCGTTCAGGGAAAGATGTTGACAAATCAGGGCTATTCACCATCTTCTATGGTGAGCTTAAAACTGCACCAATGATTGAGGAATGTCCTGTGACCGCAGAGTGTGAACTCACTAACTTCATTGACTTGTCAACACACTATCTTCTTCTTGGTGAGGTGAAACATCTCTACACGGAAGAACAATTCATGACTGATGGTGTTTTGGACCAGAAGAAACTGAATCCCCTTGTTTTCACAAATCCTGCTCGGCAATATTGGACACTTGGTGAGATTGTTGCAGATGCTTACTCCATAGGGAAAACACTAGAATCCTGATTTTCTTTAAATCGAGGTGTCATCTAGGTGTTTGTTCAGTTCCCAGAGTGAAGGAACCAGACCCAGTTCTGTCAACACATCATAGAAACAGAAAGCTCCCCATCGGTCGACAACTTTCCCATTAGAGTTGATGTATAAAATAGTAGCACCCTCAAACTCGACTTCTTTCCCAGTTGGCTCAAATCCCCACGCACTACCTTTCTGTGTCCCTTTGGCTCTGTATCGTATCCATACCTTCTCCTCCTCCCCGCTAATTTCTACTATTTCATATTTCAAATCCGGAAAGACCGATCGAAAATACTTGATCTCATGCTTGATTTGAGCTGGACCAACTGCATCGATATGCACCCACTCTGGATCATAATCCTTGTCAATTATCTCATCCGCTACCTTCAGATCAGGTTTGCTCCACATCTCTTCATACCATCGTCTACCAATGGTTTCATTCCGCTGCTTGGACATTCGAATCCACCCTATGTAAGTATCAATCCTTATGAAACTGAAGCAACTCGAGAACATTCCCTGATGGGTCTCGCATTGCCATCACAAAACCAGCCACAAATGGTTGTGGCTTGTCATGCATGAATTCTACCCCCTTTGTTCTGAGCTCCTCTGAAGTCTTCTCGATGTTATCAGTTTCAACACCTAGAACAATCTGCGAGTGTCCTGGATACTCAATTCTGGCTGCTGTTTCCACCCTCTCAAGGATGACAGGAGGGCCCTCATTCTCCAGACGCACAATACATCCATCGTCATATCTCTGAGCCTCTTTGAAGCCAAGTTTCTCGCAGTAGAATTCCACTGCTTTGTCTATATCATCTACGTAAACTCCAATCACACAAACACTAGTCAGTTTTGACACCTCACGATTTCAATGACTTCAATATCCTTCTCCATAAATATTGCTCATTAAGCATTGGTGCTCAAGCTCCTTAGGTACGAGTTTGAGTTCGCTGTGATCTGCCTGTGTCGGAAAGCGAATATGAGAGAGTATGGAAGGACTACTACCTAGGAGTTTAAGGCGAACTTCTATTTCTCACAATGTATTGCCATGGACGCTCTGCTGTTCTTGATGGCATTCTTGGATACTATCTTACAAAACATAGTCCTGTGTCTGAGTTTCAAGAATAGTAATTTTGAACAACCCTATGGTGAACATTATCTAGAGGTTCTAAACTGTCCCCACAAGATTGGTGGTATGTCATTCGATGAGTAAAGGTGTTCTCAAGGTATTCTCAGAGGTTGCTCATCTATATGAACTAGTGAATCACATTCTGACATTCGGGCTTGACATTCCATGGAGAAAAAGAGCCGCTCAAGTTGCTGCTGCTGGGGGAGGTAGACTGTGGTTAGAGGTCTGCAGTGGAACCGGAGAGATGGCCACAAATCTTCAGAAACTCGCGGGACCTGATGCGAAGATAGTAGTGTCTGACTTTTCAATGCCAATGGTTTCAAAAGCCCATGAAAAGAAGGGCCTACGTCAGGCTTCCATTTCGCTCGCCGATTCCCAACAACTGCCTTTTCCTGACAACACATTCGACCTCGTTGTGATATCATTTGCAACACGAAATATCACACCAACTCGATTGAAACTAGCACAGTTCCTTCGAGAGTTTCACCGTGTGCTTAAACCGGGGGGTCGTTTTATCAATCTTGAAACAAGTCAACCCACATCAACTCCGTTTAGAATCGCTTTTCGTCTTTATACAAAACATGTGATTAAGTTGATTGGTAGAATTATCTCAGGATCGAAGACTGGGTATGCATATCTGGCATATACTGTATCTCAATTCTTCAACGCAGAGGAGCTGGCGGACATACTCTACGAGTCTGGCTTTTCCAAAGTGAATTATGTCACAATGACATTTGGAGCTGTGGCTATTCATCGAGCTTTGAAATAGTTCATTTGAGAACATCATCGATCATTATCTTTTAGTCGTCATATCATTCATGATCCATTCATCGAGCTGCCTTCAGACAGAGAAACCCTCATTCAATAAGGCGGATGATTTTACTAGAAAAATTGAGCCGGGTCTTCACCACTAAGAAAACATGCTTCAGACACCGATGATTGGGATCACGCTGATAGTTCTCAGTGTAATTCCATTGCTGTTTCTCCTCTACACAATAACACATCTCAATCAGCTAAGAATTGACATCAAACATCCTAGAGTGATAGTTGAACTCTTGATTTTCATTGGGCTGTTGGCAGTTGGGTTGGTTCTCTGGTTGGGTCAACCTATAGCCTGACTATCTTTTCCTCTTTCCTGCTTTTTTCGGCGGCAAAAGTCATCAGATGAGTTTCAAGAGTTTCCTCAGGACCTGAGAGAATTAACTCCGGATTGTTCTGAGCAACCGCCGACACAAATGTATCGATAAGTGCATAATCACCACCACCATGATCTGCAAGTGAGGATGGTACGCTTGGTGCATCTTCAGTTGTATCAATTATTTCTGTCTTTTCAGTCAGGAATTCGTGAATCTGAATCTTTTTTCCATTCCCATATATTTCGCCGCGAGTCCCAAATATCCGAGTTTCCCTCTGTCTGGCTTTTGTGAATCCTGTCATTGTGAATGTCGCCGTCTCTCCCCCCTCAAACTCCATATTGACCACTTGATGGTCTACCACATCGTTGTCACATTCGTATACACAACGACCATACAGTCCAATTCTAAGCTCATGGATGATTCCGCCCTTAGTCATATCTGTCGTAATCGTCCTCAAGGGCCATCCAGTTTTTCCTTGTTCCAAGAGTTTTAGATAGAATCTCCTTGCAGAATATGGGCACTCGGGTTCATAGTCACAGTCTAAACAATTGTCACCTGCATTCTCAGGCTTGTTTTCACCTCGAAAGTGCGTCAGTGATCCAAAAGAAGAAACTACTGTGCATCTTTTCCCTATAATATATCTAATCCAGTCGAGGTCATGACAGGACTTCGATAGTAGCATGAAGGATGACTCCTTCTCATTTCTCCAATTTCCTCGAACATATGAATGAGCTTGATGCCAATATCCCACCGGTTCAAGATGCTGTATGCTCATCACATCTCCTATCAAACCTGAATCTAGGATCGATTTGAGTTTCTGAGTGTATCTCGTATACCGAAGAACATGAGCAACTGCGAAGATTATGTCCTTTGAGAGAGCAACCTTAGTGATTGCTCTACAGCTCTTCTCATCAGGAGCCATCGGTTTCTCTAGGAGAACGTGGTAATCTCTCTTAGCAAATGCTATGGCTGGATCACGATGATCCGAATCTTGTGTTGCAATTATGACAGCATCTGCGAATTTCTTCTTCCTCGCCATGTCCTTCCAGTCAGTGAAGACATTCTCTTCGGGTATATTGTATTCTTCTACCATCCTGTTCCGATAGAAATCTCTAGGCTCAGCAACACCCACTACTTTGGCTCTTTTTGGATGGGTTTTTGTATATGAGGCATATACAGTCCCCCGATCGCCGGCACCTGCAATTATTAGCTCGACTGGATCCATTCTTGCCTCCTTCCTGGAAGCTATGCTATGAGGTGAATATAAGGTACATTTCAATGTATACGATAAACCAATCAATGTATACGCCAGATACAGACCTACAAGTTAATTAGTAAATACTTAACAATTGTTCATTGTGGGAATCATGACTATAGTAATGCTATATCAAACTACAGTGAAACCCGATGCAGCTGATCAAATGGATGAGATCAGAGAAGGATTCAAAGTCATCTACAAGAAACATGGTCTCAACGTAATAGGGCACTGGAAAAGCATTGAACACCCCAATGAGAGCTTCTACATTGTTCAGTATGAGAGTGAAGATGACTATCAGCAGAAAACAAAAACTCTGCATGGCGATGAGCAATACCTGCGGCTGACATCGCAACTCAACGAGATCAGAATCAACTTCAAATCCACAAAACTGACCCCGAAGTAGCGGAAAACACAGAGTTCTTAATCACATATCATTATTCTCTGATGAGTGAACCGAATGGGAGCGGTCGGAAGACAAACTGAATTGGGAAGCAATAGTACGACTGGCTCAAGTCGGGTGCAACTCATTGCAGTTCTGATGACGCTTCTTGCATTTTTTGCACCAGTAGCCTCATCTGGTTATAGCTTTGGTTACTCATTCTATCTCATGATCGTTGCCATGACTTGGTCATTATACCTGGATGAGAGTTTCGTCATTAGATTCGAATTTCTTCCTACTTACGCCATCTTAGGTATGATACCATTTCTGCTGTTTCGAGTCGCATCTATCTATCAACTAACACGATATTATCAAGGAAAGACCACTAAGGGACGGGCAAGAATTGCAGCTTTCATCGGTGATGCTCCATTCCTAGTTGTATATAGTTTCATGATAATGGTTGGAGGAATCTATGGCGGATTTGGACTTAATTTTCCATTGCCAATTATGATGGTTGTTGGTCTTCTTCTTCTATGGAAATCTCCCGTGCCTGAGGCGACAGTTCCCTGGGAAGGTATGAGTGACCCTGTGCCTTGGTGGGAGGAGGAGAAAAAAGAGGAAAAGACAGAAACCTCTGCCGATAATCAGCCTTGGTAGTCTTTGCTCACACAAGTCCTGTTAGATATCTGACATATCATAAAGATAGACTCTGACTGGCCTCTTCATTCGCCTCTGCAAGTAACTCAAAAGCGTAAGCGACTTCACCCAAGAAATCAACCTTGACCGCAGCCTGGGTGTAAAAAGCACCTAGATTAGTTTCTATCTCCACAGCAATCTCTTGTAGAGTTTTATCATCAGGACTCTCAGGAATGGCTGTCGATGGTGCATATGCATCAGAGTCAAGTCCATTGATTGCCTCAAGAATCATCTCAGTCACGTTCTCTCTTCGAAGCCTTTCTACTGTCTTGACGCGTTTCTGGCCTCGGTTGGCGAGCTTCCCAAATAGGTTTGCCATTTCTTGGTCTTTGACTATTTCTTTAGCCGACTCATAGAATTTTGCCACTTCACGCTCAACTTCCAATGCAAATGTCATTATTGCACCAAAGGTTCCAAGCTCCATCTTGACTGCTCACATCCATGCTAGAACCATCGGGTTATGACGACTTTGTTCTCTGTGAAGAAATCTACAGCATCCTGACCCTGCCCGTGAAGGTCTCCGAAGAATGAGTCCTTCATTCCTGAGAATGGAAATGTCGCTATGGGGGCTACAACCCCAATATTGATCCCGATGTTTCCAGCCCTCACCCTGTATTGATAGTCCCTAGCGATCTTTCCACTTGAAGTGAATACTGATGATGCGTTTCCGTATGGATTGGCATGAATAATGTCAATGGCTTCATCAAGACTTTTTACATGGATAATCGGGATTACTGGTCCGAATATCTCCTCTTTAGCAATAGTCATCTCTGGTGTGACCTTGTCGAAGATTGTTGGTCCAACAAAGTACCCACCTTCATGTCCTGGAACCCCAATTCCACGCCCATCCAGTATAAGTTCAGCACCCTCTTTGAGCCCCTTCTCAATATATCCCAGAACCTTCTCCATTCCTCTCTTAGAGGCCAGTGGACCCATTTGGACACCTTCCTCCAACCCACTACCAACACTGTATTTTTGGGCTGCTTCCACTAGCGCTTTCTTGAGTGGTTCATAGATATCACCCACAGCGAGAAGCACACCACCGGCGAGACATCTCTGACCTGTACACCCATAAAATGAGGTGATGAGAGCTGGAATCGTACGTTCTAAGTCCGCATCCGGCATGATAGTGAGAAAGTTCTTTGCCCCACCTTGAACCTGAGCCCGTTTTCCATACTCTCCAGATTTCTTGTATAGGAGCTTGCCAACTAGAGATGAACCTACGAAGGACATACCCACAGTATCAGGACTTTCTATGAGTGCGTTTACAGCTTCAGGACCACCATGGACCATGTTCAACACGCCCCTTGGTAACCCAAGCTCATGAATAATCTCAAACTGCTTGACCTGACTCAAGGGCACTTGTTCTGAAGGTTTCACGATGTATGTGTTTCCAACTCCGACCGCAAAAGGCCAGAACCAAGTAGGAACCATGCCTGGAAAGTTGAATGGTGCCACACAGAAGAAAACGCCTAGGGGTTGCTTAATGACCATCTCATCAATTCCTGCTGCTATGTCCTCAGTGTTGTAGCCCATTTGGAGCGATGGAATGCTTGTTGCACACTCCAAATTCTCAATTGTACGACGATATTCTCCTCGTGCCTCATCTATAGCCTTTCCTTGTTCAATTGTAAGAA
Organism: Promethearchaeota archaeon; assembly: GCA_048940045.1. GTDB lineage: Archaea > Asgardarchaeota > Thorarchaeia > Thorarchaeales > Thorarchaeaceae > SMTZ1-45. The sequence goes on along the minus strand of JBHLOX010000003.1, from coordinate 61,851 downwards.
TCCTTGAGAGCTCCTCAAAATTCTCCTCAAAAGCATCTCTTATACGATTAAGATGTCTGACTCGTGTGAAGACCGGAGTTGCACGCCAGCGATCATATGCCACCTTTGCAGCTGCTACAGCTTCAAGCGCTTCTTCTTTGGTACTCATTGGAGTCTTTGCAATCAACTCACCTGTGGCTGGATTGAATACGTCTCGTGTTTCCTTGGCTTTGGATTCTACCCATTTCCCATTGATATAGTTCTTAACAACCTCTACTGTCAAGATGGTCACTTCCAGTTCGGAACTCAATAGTCTTCTTGTCGTCTATTTGATTCTTCTGCCCCGTTAGTTTGTGTGGACAAACTCTATTGCATCATCTCTACACACAACATAACAGAGACCACATCCATCACACTTCTCTGGATTGATGACTGCGAATTTCTTCCTCATTTGGATCGCAAGATATCCGCCATCCGCACAAGCCACAACGCAGTCTTTGCATCCTGTACACTTCTCTTCAATCACACGAGCAACGAGTGGAGGTAATTTGCTGAGAGCAGTCCATGTGGTGATTTTGGGCAACGCTTCGCCGACCAAAGAATCAAGTCCATCGTATCCCTTTTGTTCCATGAACTTAGAGAGCCCTTCGGTCAGACCCTTGATGATGGAGAAACCGTGCCACATGACCGCAGTGCAGATCTGAAGAGTCTTTGCCCCAACCATGAGATACTCGGTTGCGCTTTTCCAGTCCTCAATACCACCAATGCCTGAAATTGGAATTTCTGGAATAGCTTTGGCTATCTGCGATACAAAACGAAGCCCAAGAGGCTTTACTGCAGGTCCACAGAACCCACCATATGTACTGAGCTGTTCTTTCTTGTTCTCACCATAAGCTATTGGTAGCGGGGTGGCTGTTTCGATATCAATCCCTATCAGTGACTCTACAGTGTTGATAGCCGATACTGCATCAGCCCCACCCCTAACAGCAGCTTCCGCAATAGGAACAATATCTGTCACATTAGGGGTTAATTTCACAAGTATTGGGAGATTAGCCCCTTTCTTTGCTGCTCTAGTCACTCGCTCGACTAATGTTGGATCCTGACCAATGAATGCTCCCATATGTTTCTCAGGTGACCCATGAGGACAAGAAACGTTTAGCTCGATAGCATCAACATCTGTCTGTGACATAGTTTCTGCAAGTGCGGTCCACCCCTCCGGTTCCGGACCACTCATAATACTTGCAACGATGATGAAGTCTTCAGGAGCTTCATTCTTTATCTTAGGGATCCAATCATCAGTCCATGTCTTCAGAGGCTTACGAGACAAGAGTTCAATGTTGTTCATCCCAATTGGTTTACCATCACTTCGAAGAACCCCTAGTCTTGTCCTTGGGTCAACTGTTGGCTCCTCTGTGACAGTCTTCATGACTGCACCTCCCCAACCAAGTTTTGCAGCTCTAAGGATGTGACGAGGATCCATTGTAGGAGGCGCAGAGGACAACATAAACGGATTCTTGAAAACGAGTCCCGCGAATTCTATTTCTAATAGGTTTGAAGACACTATTCAACTATCCTCCAGATTTTTAGTAGTAATACTACGTCCCTAAAGGCCTTTAGGGAAGTGTTTCCTTTTCTTTTGACGCGAATTTAGAAGTGGTGATTGCTGTGAAGGACGAACTCGTTCCAAAAGATCTCACAAAGAAATACTCGCAGAAAGAGATTCTGGAGATCGAGAAGAAATACCTAGCACCTGCGGTTGCCCACTATTACGAGAACCCAGTTCTCTTTGTTGATGGTAAAGGTGCTGTATTGAAAGACTCTAGTGGAAAACAGTACATCGATCTGTTTGCTGGTATCTGCACAACAATAACTGGATATAATCACCCGAAATATGTGTCAACTATCCAATGGCAAGCAGAACGTCTTGTATACTCCAGTTCTATGTACTCTACAATACCATATGCCGTACTAGTCAAGAAGCTTGCGGAGATTGCCCCCAAAGGATTGTCTCGTTCGTTTGTTGTGAACAGCGGCTCAGAGGCAAATGAAGCTGCCCTCACTATGGTACGCAAGTATACCGGGAATCCATACATTGTGGCTTGTCAACGAGGCTATCATGGTCGGACAACGCTCACTCGAGAACTCTCCAGTGCGGGGTGGCGTACATTCTCTGAGGCACACCCACCAGGAGTTCGATTCACTCCTTATGGATACTGCTACAGATGCCCTTTTAATAGAGAATATCCAGGGTGTGATATTGAGTGTGCACACTACCTCAGGGAAGTGATACGCACACAGACCAACAATGCGCTGGCTGCATTCATTGCTGAACCCATTCAAGGAGTTGGAGGGATAGTTCAGCCACCCGCTGAATACTTTCAGATTGTACATGAAATCGTGAAAGAGTACAATGGATTCTACGTTTCTGATGAGGTTCAGACAGGATTTGGTCGGACAGGTGGCAAGTGGTGGTGTATACAACATGCAAACGTTGAGCCTGACATCATCACAATGGCAAAGGGGTTCGGAAGTGGAATACCAATTGCTGGATTCATCTCGCGACCTGAAATTGCTGAAGATTACAAAGTGGTTGATGCATTTGCAACATTTGGAGGAAATCCTCTCTCTTGTGCTGCAGCTGTTGCTGTGATTGAGATCATCAAAGAAGAGAACTATCTGGAAAAAGCATCAAAACTGGGTGCTCATCTAAAGAAGAACTTGGAAGAGCTGAAAGAGGACCACAAAATAATCGGGGAAGTTCGTGGTCAAGGAATGATGCTTGGTGTAGAATTGGTTCGCGATCAAAAAACAAAAGAACCTGCTGTCCAGGAAATACTTGAGGTTATGGAGGTCTGCAGAGAGAAAGGTCTCCTCATTGGAAAAGGCGGACTCGATAACAATGTGATTCGAGTTCAACCCCCATTGGAACTCACTGATGAGCAGATTGATCAGGCATGTGGAATACTAGACGAAGCCTTCACTGAAGTGGAAAAGAGTCTGTGAAACTCCTATCATAGTTTCGTGAGATCACCGTAGCTGTCTGGCCTACGGTCTCGGAAGAACTGCCAAGTATTTCGAACCTCACGAATCATGTCAAGGTCAATTTCTCCCACAACAAGTTCCTCCTTGTCGCGAGAGCCCTGGACGACTATCTGACCACGGGGGTCTGCGATGTACGAGCTACCATAGAAGGTGCCAGTCTTCCAAGGTTCTTCTCCTACACGATTTATGGCAGCTATGAAGTATCCATTTGCTACTGCATGTGCAGGTTGCTCAATACTCCAAAGGTGTTCAGAGAGACCTGCAACTGTGGCTGAAGGATTAAAGACAATCTCCGCCCCGTTAAGTCCAAGTGCACGAGCCCCTTCTGGAAAGTGTCGGTCATAGCAGATATAGATACCAACCTTTGCAACCGACGTGTTGAAGACCGGATAACCAAGGTTTCCAGGTCGGAAATAGAATTTCTCCCAGAACCCAGGATCCAAATGCGGGATGTGCATCTTCCTGAACTTACCTAGTAGGGTCCCATCAGAGTCAATGATAATTGCTGTATTGTAATATACCCCTACTGACTCCTCTTCATACATTGGTGCAATCAGTACCAGCTTGTTGTCCTTTGCTAGTTTTTGCATTCGTTCTGTCAAAGGTCCTGGAATGGGTTCTGCATATTTGTACCACTTTCTGTCCTGCTCCGCACAGAAATAGGGCCCATAGAACAACTCTTGGAAACAGAGAATCTGAACCTCCTGCTGTTTTGCGATAGTGGCAAATCCCTCGTGCTTTCGAATCATCTTCTCCATGTTTTCTTCTATGGATTCCTCGTCTGAAACATCGCCTTCCCAAGTAGCCTGTACCAATCCTATACGAACATTTCTCAAAACCATCACTCCATGAACCTTAGAGACTGAACTGTTATTCTCCCGTCTAATAGGCATTTCCCAAATCGATTTATGGTTAATCGTTGAATAGTCTGTGGAGGATTCCCCATGTCTGAGTTAGATCTCGTTGTCAAGAATGGTAGTGTCGTGACCGCATCTGACACCTACAAAGCTGATGTTGGAGTCAAGGATGGAAGAATAACAGTCTTGGGATCCGACATTAGTCCCGGACCCAATTCCAAGGTGGTCGATGCAAAAGGCAAGTATGTCTTTCCTGGTGGTATCGATGTGCATGTCCACTTTCAACTCCCGTTCTCAGGTACAATCTCCGCTGATGATTTCGAGAATGGTACTAAAGCTGCAGCGTGTGGTGGAGTAACTACAATACTTGACTTCGCCATTCAAACAAAGGGACAGTCAATAATGGAAGCCGTAGAAGCAAGGAGAGCAGAAGCTGATCCCAACGTGTGCGTTGATTATGGTCTACATGCAGCCATAACAGACTGGAATCCCCAAACGCAAGCAGAGATCAAGAAAATCATTGACTATGGGATTCCCACATTCAAGATGTTCATGATCTACAAGAATGAAGGATGGATGGCTGATGATGGAATGCTCTTCAGCGCTCTAGAAGAAACCTCCAAACTCGGTGGGCATATAGGTGTACATGCTGAGAGTGTTGATGTCCTAGACTTTCTGATTGAGAGATACGCAAAAGAGAAGGAGAAGTGGGGTGCCTACGGTCATGCTCTTTCGAGACCCTGCTATACTGAAGAAGAGGCAATCATTAGGGCGATCAAGTGGGCTGAGGTCACTGGTGGGCAATTGTATATTGTGCACATGTCAACAGGCGAAGGTGCAGATGCTGTCCATGCTGCAAGGAAGAAGGGCGTGAATGTCTATGCAGAAACCTGCCCTCAATACCTACTTCTAGATGATAAGGTATTCAAGCGTGAGAATGGGCATCTCTATGCCACCTGTCCTCAAATCAAGAAACCACATGATAGTGAACGTCTATGGAAAGGTCTTGCGAATGGTGATGTTCAGATTGTCGCCACTGACACTTGCACATTTGACACAAAGCAGAAGGCAGCTTGGAATGGTGACTTCCGGAAGATCCCATTTGGGATGCCTGGTGTTGAAACGATGGTCCCGCTGATGTACACTGAAGGTGTTGGAAAACGTGGGTTCTCTGTGAACCATCTGGTAGCTCTTGTTAGCACGAATCCTGCGAAGCTCTTTGGAATGTATCCAGAGAAGGGCACAATCGCTATTGGCAGTGATGCAGACTTGGTTGTTTTCGATCCAAAGAAGAAGGTGACAATCAAGGCTGAGAATCTTCAGACCAACTGTGACTGGAATCCATTTGAAGGGTGGAAACTTGAAGGATACCCTGTCACAACCATCTCAAGAGGCAAGATTGTTGCCGAAGATGGAAAGTTTGTTGGTGAGGTCGGTCACGGTCGCTTTCTGAAGAGAAAGCCCTATGGCAAACTCTGAACAGCCATCTCGTCAACCTCATAAGTCATCAAATGCATTCAAGTTCTATGCGATTTCCCAACAACCGCGCATACCATGTGATCTATGATGACTCATTGATGGATGCTATCAGATACGCTTCTGAGAATAACTGGACAAGTATTGTTCCAGATATAGGTGTCCCAGCCTTCTCACCTGAGAGAATATCTTCAGAAGAGCGTACTCAAATTCGAGAACTTTCTCGAGATCTATCAATTGGGTGGGGTTTTCATGCGGCTGGCGATAATGTCAGTTTCTTTTCGACTTATCCTCCAATAAGAACAGGAATCATGCAGTACTTCAAACAAACTATCAATCTAGCTCGAGAGCTCAGTACTGGACCTACTAATGTAGTGATACATGCAGGTGCACCTCCAAAGTTCAAGAAGGCTCGAAATCAACCTAATGATTTTGGCGAAATCCATCGAGGAACGTATGCTCAGACATTCCGGGAGAATCTGACTGAGCTCATTGAACATGCCTTTCCTCATATCAAGATTGCAATTGAAAACACTGGCTGGACCCCTGTCATCAGAGATGTTGTACGACAACTACTTCCCACCGGTCTGAGGATTTGTCTGGATATCCCCAAACTGTATGGTCCTGACCTTAAGATAATGGAGGAAGACTGGAACTTCATCCAGGAACATAAGGGATTCATCGAGGTAGTTCACATTCATGATATACATCCAACCCTTGGTTCTCATCAGGTGGTTGGTGAGGGGGTCCTTGACTTTGAGCGTTACCTTCGTTTTCTAAGTCAACTCAAAAACAAACCACAGTACGTTTTCGAAATACGGCCTCGTGAAGCAGCCAATGAGAGTCTGACGAGTATTGGTCGTCTCCTTGAGATTCTTAAACTGGACCTCTGACTCTAACTGTAAAAGCAGCAAACCTGCAGTGGTTCAGGCGATAGTCTAATAGAGTTGATTGTCTTTGGCTGGCTGAGGTTTAGTTCGATGAAGGCCGAAATAGAGCAGGAGCAGTTGGTTGAAAAACGTGATTTCAAATCACTTCCTTTTTGGACATTGGGGCCAATTCTCTATCTTACTGGTGTTTTACTCTCGCTTTTTACGAATAACATTGAAGGTTTTCTGCTGGACTATCCTTGGGCATGTTTCATACTCGCATATACAATAGGAACCTGGGTTCTACCCCACTTTCGAAGATATCACGAAAAAGCCACACGCGCAATTAGAAATGTATTCTTGGTTTCCGATGAAGAATTTGAAGACCTAGTGAAAACCAATATGGAGAGGCTTTCTCGTCTAAGAAACCTTGTTTTTGGTTTCATATTTTTGCCCCTGCTATTATGGGCATGGACTCAACGACTTTGGTGGCTGGATTACAATAACCCTCTTTTCTTTGATTTATATTACTTAATAATTGCAGCACCTGTTTTGCTCTCCTATTCAGGAATCATGTTTGGTGCGGTCGTTGCCTGTCATTTGAATATCCATCGGCTCTGCGAAAAGATTCCAGTAAACTCTGAATACCTTTTGGAAGAAGGACGAATCATTATTCGCAAACTATGGGGGGGTCTCATAGCAGAAGTCACAGTTGTAGCCTTCACCATGAGCGCATTAACGAATGTTCCCATTTTGTTATACTCTGGTGAATTGAGATTATTACTAAATCTCACTTTAGCTCTAGCTCTATCCATTATCATCTTTCTCTTACCACACTATCTATTCCATAGGATGTTAGAAAGAGCAAAGGATGAGATTCAGATGCGGGTTCTAAAACAAAAAAGGAAACTAGGATCTGTACAGTTGGAAAGTTTTTCTGAGAAACGTGAAGAGCAAGACACTATTATGATGTTGAATCTGGTCTATTTGACTCAATATGAAGGGAACATGAGCGCCAAAAGCACTTGGTTAGTAGATTTGAAAGCTGTGACTGAGCTTTTAGTGGTGGCTGCTATGCATTTCATTCTCTTGGAGGTACTTACATTTTTTACTCATCTATAACTCCGTTCACAACTGCATAGAAAATATGACATAGAAGAGAAGGGCTATTATGAATAGTAATATTCCGATAACAAGCGCGAGTATATTTCTAAATTCCATTCCTATTGTTCCTCCTTTTGTTGTAAAATTAATTCATCTCTAATCTCACGAAATGCGTCTAGTGTGTCATAATTGAATATACTCCTCCGTCTAGTGGTTCCATATACCTCCCTTTGAAGTGGAGCTCGACCAAATCCCCGAAGCTCACGAAGAATGAAGTTGCGTAGTTCTTCGTGGAATTTCACACCCTCAATATTCTCAGCACCGGAACCTCCTCTCGTTAGTTTCTGAAGGATCATTGCAATGAATCCTCCCTCATATGCTGTAGATGATTTCGCTGCAGTTTCGATTTGAACCGTACCAATTCCGAAGAGTCTATCGAAGATACCTCTTCTTGTTCGCAAGTTTGTCACAGTGCGAAACGGCACATGCCTCTGAGTAATCTGGATGATTCCTTTCTTCACGTAGATCTCAGGACTGACTTCACCCTCCCAACTGGCTAGTGAATAATCAATGCGTTTCACGTAGATGTATGTGTAGATTATCCATAGTGCAAAAACGCTTCCCGCTGCAGTCCAATAGTACTGAGTGACTCTAATCCACCCAAGGAGAATTATGACCTCAGTATATTCAGCTAATGTCAGAATTCCCTGAGTAATGAAGGGATTACTGAAGAAGCCCAACCAAATGGCTCCCCAGATTACAAGCAGGATGATGAATACCCGTAGCCACTTCTTGTAAAGAAAGGCATTGTCTGGATGAAACACTCTCCCACTCATCACCTGTTCAATGGGCGGTCTTATGACACGTCCCTCTCCCTGAGCCATCTGGTTAATTCCTCACTCTTTATCCTTTCTCAAAAGATCACGAATCTCCCTGAGGACCATCAATATCTCATCTTCAATACCACTAGGTCCTACAGTGATTATCTCGTCTGCTTCTGGGTGGACAACCTCTGTTCCAGTGACATATGGGTCCTTGAACTTCCGGAGTTCCATTAGAATAAAGTCCCTCAACTCATTATAGAAGGTCAATCCCTCCAATTTCTCCTCAGCTGACAGAAAAGAACTCCCAGACCCACTAGCTGTTTCGATTTCAATTGACCCAATTCCAAAGAGCCTGTCGAAGGGGCCCGCCACACTTTGAATGTTAGTAATCGTCCTGAAAGGCACATGTTTTCTTGTTATGTTGATTATTCCCTTCTTCACATAAATCTCCGGCATTGTTTCGCCAGATTTCCCTAATACAGAGTACTCAAAAGATCTGATATAGATCGGATACACAATCAGGTAGGGTATCAGTACGCTGAGTACAATAATCCAGAACCAGAAGTTGAAGGGCCACCATATGGCAGTTAAATATCCACTGTATCCACTGACCAATTCCACTAACCAGAATACTAGCAGCATTGAACCAACTACGATCACCCATAACATGACCGCGCCAAAGATTCCTATGAACCAGTTCTTGTTGCGGAAGTACTTTGATGGTTTGAAGACCTTTCCTCTGGCAATCTCATCCATTGGGGGTTTGATCACTTTTCCTCTACCTGACATCTGCTTCACTTCTCCTTCTCGAGTCTCTTGTCAATCTTTTCTAACACGTTCCTAATCTCGCGAAGCGTTATGAGTATCTCGTCATCTAGACTGTCACTTATCCGTGGAACAGGTTTGTCAACGGGATGAACTACTTCTGTCCCTGTGACATAGGGGTCTCTGAATCTTCTGAGCTCTTGTAAGATAAAGTCTCTAACCTGTTCATAGAACGTGATTCCTTCTAGTTTTTCTTCTGGACTTCTGCCAGCTTGGGCTCCTCCAGAGAATCCAGCAGTCTGAATCTCTACAGTTCCTATTCCAAATAGGCGGTCTATAGGACCTGCTCTACTAGCTATATTTGTTATTGTCCTAAACGGCACATGTTTCTTTGTCACATTGATGAGTCCCTTTTTGACATAGATTTCTGGCATTGTGGTTCCAGCTTTTGAGATAACACTGTACTCAAAACTGCGAATGTACAGAGGAATGGCAACTAGTATAGGTAGGAACCAAAAGATCGACGACACCAAGTACCAGAAGTTGACTGCAGGCAACCAATCATAGAAAATATTCCAAAAGATTGGGGCCCAGTTAGGCCCGCCTGAGTCCATCGCGCCAATCCAAGCTCCCAAAGCGAGACAGCCTAATGCAAGTAACCACAAGATGAACCAGGCAAAGGTAGTCCCAACCCATTCCTTATAGTAGAATCTATGATCCGGTCTGAAAACACGACCTGCCGTAACGTCTTCCATTGGAGGTTTAATCACCACACTTCGACTGTCATTATTCAATCAAATCAACTCCTGATTTTTTTGGACATTCCTCTCTAATAGCGAAACCACCAAGGAAAAAGACTACTCCCACTCCTTCAAGCGCTCCACCTAAGAAGTAGAGAACTTCTGGTCCTCCAAGTGTGCTGGTCAAAATGCCAACGATTTCAATGAGCATAATGAATCCGCCAATTGACATAAGCACTGTACCTATGTTCCTCTTTCTCTCTGACACTTCATATCAACCCCATATAGATGACTAGTAGCAGGAAGAAGAGAATAAGAGCTATGACTAAGACCACTACTTTGACCGCAAGTCGAGCAGTACTTACCATAAATAGTGCCTCCTTGTTTTTTGGTAACTCATGTCTTTATACCTCATTCTCATTGTTACTTCCTTCATAGCTTTGTCTTGAGAATCTCCCTGATGTCATGAAGTGCTAGCAGTATCTCATCATCGAGAGTGCCGTCACTCCTCTGAACTGGTTCATCTCTTAGTGCAACCACTTCAGTCCCAGTTGTGTAGGGGTCTCTAAAACGTCTGAGCTCACGCAGGACAAACTGTGCAATCTCTCTATAGAACTTGATGCCTTCAAGTTTCTCTTCAGGGCCTCCTTGACCTGTTGGTCCTCCAGAGTAGCCTGCAGTCTGAATCTCTACTGTGCCGATCTTGAACAGCCTGTCAAAGACTCCAGCCCTACTAGCGATGTTTGTGATTGTTCTGAATGGAACATGCTTTCGAGTGATGTTAATGATGCCCTTCTTGACATACACCTCAGGCATTGCAGTGCCAGACTCAGAAATGACTGCATACTCGATGGACCTAACATATACGACTATGCCAATCAATGCTGGGACTAGCCAGACAATGTGAACAATCCATACCCAGTAACTGATTGTTGGTAACAGTTCAAGGATGGCTAATCTCTCATATGCTGTCCAACTGTCAAAGTACCCAATAAACCAAGCAGTACCCCATAACGCGAACATAGTCAGTGCCCAGGTCACCACTGCAAAAAGGATGGAGATGAACCACCACTTGTTCCTCAATGCACTTGAGGGCTTGAATGTTCTCCCAAAGGACATGTCCTGAGGGGATTCCAAAACTCCTTGTAGTCCGTTTGCTACTACCACTTATCTATCACGACTCCTTTCGTTTATAACGCGGGATCTCCTTTGCCGCGAGCTTGTTGAAAATCGCAACGGACTGCTGAGTCATTGGGAGCTGTTCCTCGTCGGGTCGGAGGGTGATGTCATACTCCTCCATAATTGTATCAAGTGTCTCCCTGCACTCTGCCTCCTTTGGACATTCAGGGCAGAGCTTTCCCGCGTAGGAATCATGTTTGTACCACACTATAACGCCAAGTTTCATTGTGAACACAATATACACTTGCGCATTTGCTTGGTAGTCAAAACCGATGAGAATTCCCTTGTAGTCAAGTAGGCTCTCTACATCAAGCCGATGACTACTTGCTTGTTGATTCAGCTCCTTTGCGATCTTTTTTCGTGCTCTATTGAGCACTCGCGATACATAGGCGGGGCTCCAATCCTCATCCACATTCTGTTCAGCAATTTCTGTTGTACTCAGTCCTTTCTGGAACTGCTCCCAGACCATTGCTTCATGTGTTGAGAGTTGGGGCATACTTGATTCACCGCGTTTCTTGTTCATACCACAATATGAACCTTTTGTGGTAATTCCTTATTACATTCTTGGGAAAATTTATATATAAATTTGTTGAATGTTTACCTAGATTTGGTAAACAAATTTTGTTTACTGTCGGTGGTAAAAATGGCAAACAACGGGATTGTTATTCAAACGCACGGACTGAACAAGAGATTCGATACTGTTCATGCCGTGAGAGATCTGGACCTAGAGGTTCGGTCTGGTAGCAGGTTTGGATTCCTTGGTCCGAACGGAGCTGGGAAGACAACCACAGTCCGCATTCTATCTGGACTTTTGAAACAGACGAGTGGCGACGCCACAGTATGTGGTTTTGACGTCAGCACACAGCGCGATAAAATCAAAGCTGTGACTGGTCTGCTTCCCGAGTCTCCTGGACTGTACTCAAAGCTGTCAGCTGTAGAATTTCTAGAGTTCATAGGAGCACTGAATGGAAGAAATGGGAACGCACTGAACAGACGCATAGACATTATGCTTGACATGCTCGGACTAGAGGGTCGTCAGAACGATCTGCTAGAGTCTTACTCTTCTGGAATGAAGCAGAAAGTACTTGTCGCGTCAACCCTGTTGAGTGAACCCAAGCTTGTATTCTTAGATGAGCCTACTTCTAGATTGGATCCAGCTGCAAGTGCACTGGTGAAGGACCTTATACTCATCCTAGCTCAGGAAACCGAAACTAGTTTCTTCATCTGCTCACACCAGACCTCATTCGTTGAGGACGTCTGTGATGTGGTCGGTATCCTTAATGATGGTGCACTAGTCACTCTTGGTTCTCCTCAGGAGATAATTGAAACAACTGGTGCAAAGGATCTTGAAGATGCATATCTGAAGATAGTGGGCGGTCATGTAGACAAGCAGACCCTACTGGCTTGGAGGTAATGCTGATGGTACGAACCTGGTTAGCGATTGCAAAGGCTGAGTTCCAGGTGTTGTCCTCCAGTATGAGGCGAAACAGGAAGCTCTTCATAGGGATACTATATGCTTTCGCCTTGGTATGGGCGACGGTTTTAGCCCCAATGATTTACAATGCTATCCTTGGCGCGCTATTTCCTATGCATGTGCTACGACCCATGTTGATGGTGATATTCCCAGGACTGATGCGTACAGTGGGACTATTCCTCTTTCTTGTCTTACTTCTGTTTCCTCTATCTTACGCACTGCAGGAGATAAAGATTGGACAGTGGGAGATCTTCCTGTCAAACAATGTCCGAACAAGGGACATTATGGCTGGAACCTTTCTAGGAAAGATTGGTCTTTACGGATTAATCATTGTATTCCTAGCCCCTATACTGGTTACTCCATTCATGTTGGCATTTGAAGTCAGTATCATCGGTCAGCTACTGGTATATAGCACAGTCGTATTGCTAGCAATGGGAAGCATCTGGGTCTCAAACTTCCTCACAGCGGTGGTTCAAGCAAGACTTGGAGATTCTTCACGAGGTAATGACATTGCAAAGGCATTGGCAATGGTTGTAGCAATAATAGTCATCATCCCTATGTATGGATTGATGTTCTTCCTACCTACATTGTCAGAGTTGATGGGAATGAATGCGTTTTTGATTCTCCCATCGACCTGGTTTGCTGACCTGATCAGCTGGCTTGCAATAACATTCAATGGTATTGGATTGACTGGTTCTCAAATATTGGGTTTCTCAGCTGTGCTTCAGCTAGACATGCTAATAACCTCTGGTCTAGTGATTGCCTTCATTCTGGGTTCAGTCGGTCTAGCACTTGGTACGGCTGATCGAATCTTCACTATTGAGGCTGGTGTCCGTACTGAGGTTGTGACTACGGTTGGTAAAGAGAACATTATCCTGAGGGGTGTTAGGAAGATAAACTCCGGACCCTTTGGATCACTCATGGTCACAAATTTCAAGGACTTCCTACGAAAGGCACAGAACCTGTCAAAGATTGGCTATGGTCTAGTCTTGGCGATTATCATGCCAGTCATCATGATGGCAATGGACATTGAGTACCTTCAATTCAAAGAGCTCTTCATGATGCTGATAGTCATGATGTCACTGATAGGTGCAATGCCATTTGCAGGTACAGGTTTCCTTGAAAGTAAGGATCAGCTCTGGATTATTCAGAGTGCTCCCTCTGGTGCATCACGATACGTCAAGAGCCGGATTGCCTCTCAAGCGTTGATTGGTGTTCCGCTCGCTGCTATCCCATCATTCGTCATCTACTTCATGATAGAAATGACTGTGGTTGAGCTCTCTCTCCTCCTAGGACTCGGATACGTGGCAGTTGTTGGTGGAATGCTCATGGCCACTGGTGTGACAGCAAGAAACCCAAACTATGAGGATACAAAGTCCCCTGCACATCAGGCAAACATGATGACTTCTGTCATGCTAGCAGAGTTCTCGATCATGGGTGTCTTATTCGCAGACATATTCCTCACTATCGGTACTGGTATAGACTTCTTCGGAATGATAATGAACATCTTTGGTCCTGGTACCATGATGATTGGTGTGTCAGTTATTGGGCTTATTGTCCAGTGGGCGATTGCTGGTATCCTTGTGTGGTCAGGGATTAGATATCTCTCTAGGCCTGAACCCTAGAGAGAGTGGTAAAGGTGGAGTTCTTTGGTGTTGGTGACTCCACCTTACCACAACTTTTTCTCAGGAGGCATTGGAATGAAACTCGTTAGAAATAGAATTGCTCTAATTGCAGTAATTGCTATCTTTCTTAGTATAGGTATTCCAAGAGTATCGACACTCGACACTGTCGGTTTTGTGATAACTGATCAAAGGCTATCTGCTGACTCTGGAGAAGTTACGGGAGTTCCATATGTATGGCAAGAACTCAATGGTTTTTGTCATTGGGCAACCGTTTCAATGGCATTACAGAAAATCGGATTTCAACTAGACCTTGCCGAAGTGTTTGCTGCTACGGGTGTAGGTTTCTCTGCAGCCTATGTCCGATATGAAGACATCTGGAAGTATATGCCTGGTCCTATTTACAGACAACAGAGTGCTATGGACAAAGTTGCTGATTTTCTAGGTTTTGAAATAGAATTCTATATGGATACTGATAGCACAGAATTTGGTTCACTTATGGCAATAAAGATGGAGTCAGAAAATGTCAACTGGACTGAGATTGATGGATGGGATGAAGCAATCCAGATACTCAAGAACGGAATAGACAGCGGAGTTCCAGTCGAGATCTACGTAAACATACAAAATCTCCCAGCTTCTGACTATGACCTTTTCAGAAACTTGGGCATAAATGATACAGACCCGACTCACTCAATTTTGGTTACTGGTTTCAATGAAACTTCAAGCACTGTTCATATCATGGACCCGGCAATTGGGCTTTTTGATGACCCCGCATCATTCCCTGATGATGGAAGCTGGTTCTATGAAATCAATTTTACATCATTGAAACGGGCTTGGCTTGGACTATATGGTACTACCGTTATCAAACCAGGTTCAGGAACAGCTGGAAATTTCACTAGCAATCTCGCAAACTACATTTTGGACCGATTACGCGGTGATCGGAGTTCTTATGCACTTGGTGGTGAAGATGTTTTCTTCTGGAATTTTGGTTCTAATGCATTCAGAGCGATGGCAGCTGATCTCACCGATACGGGACTGTCCTCTTTCATGGATGAATTTGATGAGTACAATCTACAGACAAGATCCATCATTTTACAGAACATCGGTTTCGAAATTGAAACATATTTGACTTTGCAGTATGAGTCCTACCAGGCTGCAATTTATGCGCTTCCAAGTCTACTGCCAGACCTCAATCTTCAAGAATTTGTTTCAGAGAGTGAGTCAGCTCTTGAACACTTTGATGTGTTTTCTGATAATTCGACTGTCAACACTCCTTTCTATGACGCGGGCAAAAAGATGGCGACTAAAACTTTCGGGAACATCGCCTACCAATATGAATACGTATCCGATGGGGACCTGTCATCAGCTGTGTCTGTTTGCGAAGAGGATTTGACTGACATTCAAACACATCTCATCGCAATTGCAGATGCTTGGGATGCTGCAGCAGATGCGCTTGAAAGAGCATTGCAGGGACAAGTAACTCCCCCGATTATTCTACTTTCTACGAGCATAGCTGGAATCTTAGTTTTAGTACTTGTTTTAGTTCGACGAAGATGAAGCATGTGATCTCATCTCCGGGAGTGTATGACCATGTTTCGGTCATCACTCCCAACAAAGAGAGACTCTGAATAATCGGAATAGAATCTTGTTTCTCGAAAACCAGCTTGTGCTAGATAACGTTTCATTATGTTCGAGTTGAGGTTGAGCACCTTCTGTGTGGAAACCAGAGATGTCCACACCCCCTCAATTTTAATTTGCGCTGACATCACCAGAGTTGACGAGTTAGGAGGGTCTGTGTGCTCATAGAACCTGGAAAACACAACATCTTCACCAGTGTCCATTTTCCCTCCTTTCTGCAGGAAGAATCTAAAACCTGTCTTGAGTATCTCCTCAAAGTTCAGAACTTGGGCTATGAACACACCCCCATCGGTGAGAGAGTCAAAGACCGATGACAAGAGTTCCTCTAAGACATTTAGACTGTCGAGTAATGCCAGTGAATTTCCCAGACAGATAATCAACTCATATTTACTTTCAGAAACAGACTGAAACTCTGTCATCTCCCCAAGTATGAACCTTGGTGAAACGCCATTTGAGGATGCATACTCCTTTGCTCTAGCTATCATAACTTCGCTGTTGTCAATTCCCACAACCTCAGCTCCTTGTAGTGCGAGAGCAGTGGAATGTTTCCCCGTTCCACATGCTAAATCCAAAACGCGTTTCCCTTTAGGGTTCTTAAGACGCGAGATTAGGAACGGAATCTCACGTGCAAGCCTTCTGTCCCAGTCAATTGCTTGATCATAAGCCAGTGCAACATCATCAAACGAGCTCATTTGAAACTAGAACCCACAGTGCCTTACTAACTTCAATCTTGCGAAAGAAAACAATCTGTGTACAAAGGTCTAAGAAGGCCTGAGAGAATTTAGTACAGGCTGTTTCAAAATGTTGTGGATTGTCTTACTATTCGTCTTTGTTGTGATTCCTGTGGTTGTATTAATTCTCATCGGAGGTCGGAAATCTCAAGGACCCCCAAAGCCTGCAAAACGGACCATGCTTTACGCTCCTGGTTCTACAGATATTGCTGGTGAGGTATACCATTCCCCTCGAAAGGACTCGACAATGCCATTTCCACTGGGTAAGAAAGAGGAACGCGAGAAGACAGAAACTTTCCGAAGACACTCAGAGGACTAGCTCCTAGACGAGTCAATCTCATCCGGGGTGAAGAGGACTCTCCCTTCCATCCCTCCTGCAACCGTGATCGTCTGTCCGCTCACATGACCAGCTAATTTGTCTGATGCAAGGTACAGGATAGCTCCTGCAATGTCCTCCGGAACGGCTGTTTTGCGCATTGGAATCGTTTGGAGTATTCTCCTTGTCATGTCTTTGTCAGTCAATGTATCATTAGCCATTCGTGTCATGGTCCAACCAGGATTTACAAGATTCACGCGACCCCTTGGTGCTAAATGGACTATCTCGTTCTTCAGAGTCATCATCATACCATGCATTGCTGACTTAGATGTGGAGTAATCAACATACCACGCTTCACCAAAGTATCCTGCAGTTGAGCCTACTAGTATTAGCGAGGCAGAGTCACCTGGGTATTTCTCAAGGTTTGCAAAGAAGTATTTTGAACAGAGGAATGTGCCAGTGAGATTTACTCTGAGTGTCCTCTCCCATTGATCGAGAGGCATCTCCTGAATAGATTTTCCTTCATGTGTGGCAATACCTGCATTTGCCACAAGTACATCGACACGACCAAAAGCTCGATTCGCCTCCTCAAACAATAACCGAACTTCGTCTTCTGAGGTCTGGTCCACCTTCACAACATTGAGCTGGTCTGGCCAGTCTTCCTTGATATCATCAAGTGGTTTTACGGACTGATTGAATGTTCCAGTGACATTTGTTCCTTCTTCAAGTAGCATCCGTGTGACTTCAAGCCCTATTCCTCCTGATGCTCCAGTAACAATCACATGTTTTTCCGAAAGCCCAGTATCCACTCTATGTACCTCCGCTATGCTGATGTTATCATAACACCGGCTCCCTTTCAATGATATTATGTCCCACTAAACTTGGAAGAAGTGTCTGCTTTCCACAAGATACGATGATACCTCTCAATGAGAACCTCCGGCCAACTACCAACAGATCGAAGCAAAAGGTCCGCAGTCAATCCCACCTCATTGTCAATTTTGAGCTCTTTAAGCTTGGGACAATGAAACAACGGAGAGAGGTCAACTCGTTTCAGACGATTATCTAATAGTGAAACCTCCTCCAGATTCGGACAGGCGCTCAGAGGACCCAAATCAATTTCTTGGAGTCTGTTATGGCTCAATCTAACAGCTCTCAGGTTCTTCCCAGATTTCTCTAATGGGTAGAGGTCAATCTCTGTTATGCTGTTGTTTCTAAGACAGAGAGTTTCTATTTTCTCGCACCAAATAAGAGGCAACAAGTCTATTTGTGCAATATTGCGAAGATCAAGATTGACTCCTGTTTCATCAGAGCTGAAGCGAGCTGTCTTTTCCAGACCGTTTGTAGTGACATATCTGATGAAGATCTCCGCTACCACTTTCTCACCGACCTCTTTCGCAATACACGTTTGATTGGTTAGAAAAAGTTTCCCTAAAAAGTGATAGCCCTTTTCGAGTCTGATAATCGGATTGCCTAAATATGGGGACACTATTAGTCCTCCTTCTAACATATGGGAGTTCTGCTATAATGTCAAACTTCAGTAGACCATCGACGTTTTCTATTGTGGCTCGTGACCCTGAGAATGGTGATCTCGGAGTCATTGTACAGTCAAAGTTTCCTGCAGTCGGATCTGTTGTCCCATGGGCGAAAGCGAATGTGGGGGCTATTGCAACTCAAGCTTGGGCTAATGTTGGTTATGGGCCAGATGGATTAGAGCTTCTTGGAACTGGAAAAAGCGCCTCACAAACCCTGAAGACTCTGCTTGTTGCAGATGAAGGTCGAGAGCATCGACAAATAGGTATTGTAGATGCAAAAGGACAAACGGTGGCTCACACAGGGAAAGAGTGTATGGAGTGGGCTGGTCAAATAGTGGGTGACGGTTTCACATGTCAAGGAAACATCCTTGCAGGAAAAGCCGTTGTGGTTGATATGGCTGAGGCTTATGAGAACACAGATGGTGATCTTATAGACAAGCTGTTTGCAGGACTCATTGCAGGTCAAGCAGCTGGAGGGGATCGTCGAGGAATGCAGTCTGCTGCAATAATTGTAGTCCGTGAGAAGGGAGGATATGAGGGAGGCAATGACAGGTATGTCGATGTTCGAGTTGATGAACATCCTAGCCCAATCGAGGAACTTGTCAGGATTTTCAACATATATGATACGACTCTCCTCTCTCGAGAGGATCCCAAACTCCTGATTAAAATAGAGGGTGAATTGTTAGATATTATTCAGAAAGCTCTAGTCACTCTGGGATATCTAGAGGATGGTGATGCAAATATCTTTGACAAACCAACGCAATCAGCGCTTACAGAATGGATCAATACAAACAACTTTGAGAATAAGGCTCGAGATGACGGAACAATATGGCCCAGTATAGTGGAGTTCCTTCTAGAAGATGCCGACCTAATGACAGATTGGCTTAAACTACAACGCGAATCTTAGATCCGTATCAATTGGACTACGAAGCATCATCCAGCTTCGCCAGATTCTTCTTCCACACCCGTTCAATGCGTCTCTCACGGTTGTAGTTTCCCATCTCTCCACGTGATGATGAAGGATTTCCACTCAGAACTACAGTCCCCTCGAAAATTGAAAAAACGATTGCAGGAATAAGTGCTGTATAATCCCAAGCTAGATACATACCAAGAATCCATATCCACAGTGAAGTGATAATGTTCCATATTCCAGAGAAGAAGAAGAACCACTTTCTTTTTGCAGCTGGAGCTTTCAGAAATGACACATAATCAATCTTCACAGCTGGCTCATTAGCCTGAGATTTAGACATCCCTAGAAGTTTGATTCCCGCCCATTTTCCTCCTATAACACGAGCCAAAGGGAAGAAGAAAGCGATAGCAAAAAACACACAGAGAAACCGAAGAATGAAGGTAAACCAGTCTGACAAAGTCCAAGTGAGAATGCCACTCCATTCTAGTGGAGTTCCCAATAACCAGATGTATCCCCAAATGGCCAGTAGTCCTAATATGATTTCTAGAAATAGTGCGGGACCAAGTGGGTATGTTTTTCCCCTATCTACTTCGAACAGGATATCTCTAACCTCAGCAGCTTTCATGATCTCTTGCTCGTTTGGTCTGGGGTTTCTCTTTATCTGACGCACTAGTTTCCAGAATTGTTTTCGGGTTCCCTTAGAAACATCCTCCGGATTCTGCACTACTATAGAGTGTATCTGTTCCAACTCAATCAGTCGATCGCTCATTCTTCTCTTCACTAGTAAAAAACTACAGATACACTCACATTTAATCACTTCGAGAGTGATATGAAGAATACATAAGCATCTACCAAGAATCACTTCTATCAACATCGTATGGAGCTGAATTATGACCTCTGCTGAGATAGAGAGGAGCATCAAGGCTCTTTCAAAGGTCGATTTAATCGTTAATCGTTACAATCTAGCCCTTGGCAAACATCGAAGAGAGCATCCACTAATCGAATTTGATCGGACAAGCTATCCAGGATTTGAAGCTCATCTGTTTACAATTGCTGACGCATCTCTATGGAAGCCTGAGCTAAACTCTCAAGCAGGAGTCGTTCTTCGAGGACCCAAGAACCAATTGGATATCTACAACTCTTGGATGAATCTCCACGCTGTCACTGAAGAAATGATGATGTCCTTAGAACAATACAGGCAAGGACTGAAACATGGTATAATTCCAAGTACTCATTGGGTTTACCATGAAATTAGATGGTACCGACAAAATTGGGAAGGTCCTTCTCATGAGTTAAAGCCAGTTGATGAGTTTCTTCATACAATAGATGAGTCGATTAAGACACACATCAAGGAACTCAATGATCTAGGATTTCCAACAACGGAGAGCTGTTCCGGTTTAGCAAAGGATCATGCAGACAGAGAAGCATATCTTCCGTATGTGATGTTCGATGAGAGGGCGTATCCACACTCTAGCGCTCACCTGTTTACTCTAGCTGACATCACTGGATGGATCCCTAGTTATGGACCACATAACTTCGACATTGAGTTCAGACTGACAGGTCCTGATGATGCAGAGAGGTTCTGGAACAATCTTGTCAGTAATGCCAGAAGGTTAGCTGAACTATTGAAAGACTATAGAGTCGGTTTTGAAAAATACCAATAGTCTTGATTGCCAAATTCTCTAAAAGGAAGATTGCGTCTGTTTCGTTGTGCCAATTGATAGGACATTCAGGGAAAGATGGAAGGTTGTTAAGGACCACCTTGGTCATCCTGTATGGCACCCGCCAGATAGTGAAGTCCACGAGATTCATGGGAGCATTGTTGGGATTGACTTCTCACTCTGCTACGGTTGTGAGAAATGTATCCATGCGTGTCCAACACGTGTGTTCGATCTGATTCACGATGAATCCGAACATCCAGTTGTTGACCCTGTGCGAGAGGAGGATTGTATCCTTTGCCTTGTGTGTGAGATTGTTTGTCCTGTCGAGGCCATTAGTATTGAGAGAGAGGGCGGCTCTGATGACACGCTCGATTCTCTACTAGAAGGTACAAGAGGTTAGATGATGTTTGATGTCTTATTAGATACGAATGAAAAGAATATTCGAGATGAGGTCCGCAGGTTTGTTAGAGACAAGGTGGACCGAGACCTAATCCTTGCCATGGACAGCAAGGTCAAGGAGTACCCCTATGAGTTCATCAAAGCGGCTACTAAGGAGAATCTCCTTGGACTGCGATTTCCTAAGGAATATGGGGGTCGAGGTCTAGGATGGACTTCAGAGCTTGTTGCACTTGAGGAAGTTGGTGTTCTTGGTATTGCCCTTGGCTGTGCTTATTCCCTTCCCAGTATCGTAGGTGAGGCAATCAACAAGTTCGGTACATCCAAGCAAAAGAAGGAATATCTACTTCCGACACTTCAAGGGAAGAAGATCTGCGGAGAGGGACTGACGGAACCTCGAGGTGGGTCGGATTTCTTTGGGACTAATACAACAGCAGTCAAAAAGAATGGCTCGTTCATTGTAAATGGTGAGAAACGATTTGTTGCAGGAGGTATCGGGGCTGACTATTTCTTGGTTTACGCGAAGACAAATTTCGAAGCACCACCACATCAATCACTAAGTGCATTTCTTATTGACCGTGATATGGGTGTCAAGGTTGAGGAAGAGTATGAACTAATGGGTTGTCGTGGAATGGGCGCTGCACGAATAGTGATGAAGGATCTCGAAATTCCTGAGTCAAACCTAGTGGGTGACCTTCACGATGGCAATTCGGTCTTCAATGCAATGATGGTGCCTGAAAGATTGACATCTGCTGCAGGTCCAATAGGAATGGGGCGAGCTGCCATTGAAATTGCAGTAAGATACGCTGACAAGAGAGAGGCCTTTGGGAGAGCAATAAGGAAATTTGAGGCGATTAGTTTCAAGGTGGCTGATTGTATCACACAGCTGGATGCAGCCAGGGGACTCGTTTATCGTGCTGGTAAAAAGGCTGACACTGGGGAATGGTGTAGAAAGGAGGTGTCTCAGGCAAAAGTTTTCGCCACAGAGGCTGGATTTACTGCAGTTCATGAAGCGATGCAAATACTTGGAGGTATTGGTTACACTGATGTATATCCAATCGAAAGGTTGTACCGAGATGCTCGCCTTTCTACGATATGGACTGGAAGCAATGAGGTTCAGAGACTCATCATCCAGAATGAAGTGATCAATGAAATTTTGTCAGAGGACCGCACTCTGAAGAGAGATGTTGAACTTGACACTCCAGGAGCACACAAGACGGTTGAGAAGGTATATAGCGAGGACCCAAGAAAGTACTATCCCACCTAAACCCAATCCAAAACTTCATATGCTTAACAATAATAAAGAATTATTACAAGTTCATTGAGGAAAATAAATGGGAACTCTAGTATGCAAAAAATGTGGAGCAGAAGTTTCTGTACCTGTTCATTGTGGAAAAGAAATGCATATTGAAGGCGACCAGCTAGTCTGCTGGATGGGCGCAGTCTGCGGACATCAGGACATTCCTGACCACTGTGGAACAGCCATGTCTATTAAAGAGTGAATAAAGGAAGAGGACTCTGGGGTATTTTATGATTTTAGAGGAGATAATGAAACGACGTAGTGGTAGAGCATTTTCCGACAAACCTGTATCTGATGAGATGCTTAACTCAATCCTTGAAGCAGCGAGGTGGGCTCCATCCTGTGCAAACACACAGGCTTGGAACTTCATAGTTCTGAAAGATCCTGAGGTTTTAGCACAAGCTCATGAAGCGTTGAGTAGAGGAAATGCATATGCAGAAGCTGCTCCTGTGATGATTCTTGTTGCTGCCAAGGAGGATGGTGGCTGTCCAGCACATGACTTGCCATACTTCATGATGGATGTAGGTCTAGCGGTTGAGAACATGCTCCTTCAGACGGTCCATCTTGGGCTCATGGGGCATCCAATAGCAGGTTGGAATGAAGATCAACTCAAGGATATAACAGGAATCCCTGAAGAATATCGAATCGTGACTGTCGTGTTCATTGGCTACGAAGGAGATCCTGACATGCTTGATGAACGAACTCGGGAGAGAGAGGAAGCTCCTAGAACGAGAAAGGAGCTCTCAGAAATTGTACACTGGAATGGATGGTAACTAGCACCTCCCTCTCAATGTACATGGGCAAGAATTAATGAGCACTCTGTTGCATCTTAACCACGCCGCGGAGGAAGAATAATGCAGATAATACCAAGTTATGAAGACGTCTTCATTGCAGTTCCTGGATTATTAGTTGGATTGGCTATTGGTTATATCATTGCAGGGCAGGAGGACCTTAATGCGAAATACCGAATTGGTCTAGGAGTCATCACTAGTCTTTTTGGTGGATTCATCACCGGTCTCCTCCTTTACAACTATCTCGACAACACAACCTTTGAGGTCCTTCTCATTATCCTTTCATACTTTGGCGGATATGCATTAGGCGCTATCGCTAATTGGGCACCACTGCCTGAGAAACCACCAAAACGGCGCATCATCTTTGAACCAGATGATGATGACGATTTTGATAGAGAAATCGAAGAGGCTATGGGTGGGGACTTCAAAGCGAACAACAGTTAAAGGCAACAGTCCTTTCGTTTTTTCTAACTAGAGCCCTATGGAGGTTCGTTAGAATGCGAAGGACGATACCACACTTTGTCTTTATGCTCACGATTACCTGCTTGCTATGCTCAACGATATTTGTGCCTGCCCAAGCAGCACCGCCTGCTGGATGGAGTGGTGATGCCAGTCTTGGATTTTTATTAGATGTAAATGGAGTCAATGCAGTCACATCTAATGCTACTAATCCCATTCAATTGGATGTTTCAGATCCTATCTTGATCAATGTAACTGTTGCCACTGGAACAAATCTGACGATACTAACTGCGACCTTTATTATGACCTACCTATCTGTTCCAATTATATCCAATACATCTACATTGAATCAAATAATGCCAGACAATACAACTGCAAGTTTCGCTTTGAACCCAATATCTTTAGCTCCACTCTTTAGTTTTGGAAACATTACATTGGTTTCAGGTACTGTAGCTGGCTCTCTCTCTTTCACATACTCAAATGCGACGACACCTGGTGTAAATAAGACTGTAAGCGAGAATTTTGTGTTGCGAATTGGACCCACGGGCTTTGGGGTACTCTTCTCAGTCACTGGTTTGGTCACTGCAGGCTTTGCAGTGATGGCTGTCTTCTCACTAATAATCTCTCTGGATGAATTTCAGCAAGGAATCATGGCTGCGCGGAAAATGAAAGGAGCAACAAGAGGATCAGATGTTGGGATATTCCCAGCGGCTGTTGTCCTTCGAAGGAAACCACAGAAGGGAGGAGAAACAATAGACAAGGAAGAACTCGTTAGACGAGTAAGTAAGGCTGCTGACAGTGCATGGGATGGAAAAAGGTGTCCACAGTGCGGTAGGAAGTGGAAGAAAGATGCTCCAACTTGTGGAAAATGTGGTATCGATACAGGAGCTGCAATCCAACATTTCTCACATGATATTGCAGATTATGCTCCAAAAGCTCTGAGAGTAGTGAAACCGAAGTCAAAGGTGACTGTTGGACAGCTTGGAAAGAGGCTAAGACTAAAGAGAGACAAGGCTGGAGCACTAGCTGCAGCATTAGTCGATATGGGTATCCTCCAGACAAGAACTGTCAAGGTCCCACTCAAGAAGGTCGCATTCTCGGGCATGACCCTGGCTGGTATCTACTGGTCGATTATGCAGATGTTCTATGGGGCAACTCCTGATTGGAGCACTGTTCTTCTAACAACGACTGCAGGTCTTGTCGTGTCAGTTATCATCGGATATTTCATGAACTTCCTTGCTAGGATTAATCCGTTAGGATACGATTGAAAGATTTGAATGGAGCGGGCAATCCCCGTTCCATTATGTTTTCTTTCATTTCTTAGTCAAGACATATAACATCGATTTTAAACATCAACAAGAGATTGGACTTCACACCAAAGGGAATGAGCATTCAATGAATCCTCACGTTTTCGACAACTATAGGACTGAATGGGAAAATGATGAGGTAAATGTGAAAGTACCATTCAGTGCAGCTGGAGTTGGTACGACAATAGTATTGACCTCTAAATTCACTGGTAAGATGATGCTTCTTGATGTTGGGGACGGAGTCCTCAGAGACCTGTTGTTGTCCGGCATTACTGATTTCGTGAATGACATTGACCCAATAGCAATTTCTCACGGTCATTTTGATCATGTAGGCGGTCTACACTCACTCTTGGGATTCATGCGAATGCTGGAACGAACAAATCCACTCAACATCCTTATCCCCACAGGTTGTTCAGAAGCAATCAGCATAATCAAGGGATATCGTGACCTCTATTGTACATCTCTTCCCTTCAAAATCTGGTATCACGAACTCTCACAGGGCTCGGGATTTGACACGGATTTCTTCAAGACAAAGTCATTCGAGGTTGAACATTTCTCCCTCGAATTTAATCATGGTTATGGGGCTTTGGAACCAGCTCTAGGATTCAGAGTACAAATTGGAGGGACCATTATAGGCTATACTGGTGACACACGTTTGTGTTCTGGTGCTGAAACAATCGTTTGCGATGCTGACCTTGCAATTATTGAAGCTACACGGAAAGAAACTCCTGATACTGGTCCTCGTGTGCATCTCTCAATAGAAGAGGCTGAAGAATTAGGTAAACTAGCAAAAGAGTATATCTTGGTTCATAAGGTTCCAGAGATGCCTTCTCGAATGACCTGATTACAAAACTGGTATAAGATATTGAATCAATGCGTAGACAGGAAAAGTGACAACCAGCGAGATTGGGACTGTAATGATCCATGAGATGATGATATCCCGTACCTGCTTCATTCGAACTGGTGTATTTGCTACATATCCTACCGCAATCAGCGCCGCAACGAGCACATGAGTCCCACTGAGGGGGAACCCAAAATAGGTGCCCACGAACATTATCAAAGAAACAGAAACACTTGCAGAAAGAGCTGACGATGGTGATAGCGTCACCACCTCAGTAGCCAAGACCTTGATGACTTTTCTACCCACAACAATTAGTCCACAACCCATACCTATACCTCCAACAATCAGTGGAATATAGACACCTGGAATGGACATTGGCCCAATCATGACAGGAGTACTGAATAAAGGGAGACTTACGAGAGGTGCAACTGCATTAGCCACATCATTCCCACCTCGACTCAATCCAGTTATAATCAGAAAAGCTGCAAGACCATAAGCTGCAATCTGTTCTTGCCTTTCTCTTCCGGATAATCCCACAGCACGCCTTTGCACTCGTCGAACTAGCGAGAAGACCAAGGCTGCAATGAAGAATCCAATAAGAGGTGAGATTATCCATCCAGCAAATATCTCGATGAGAACTCCTGTGTTAATCGCTTCAGCTCCCCATTCAGAGGCACTAACAAATGGTGCCGAAATAGCCACACCAATCACTGATCCGACAATGCATTGGGTTGTACTAATTGGGAGTCCCTTTGTTGCAGAGGCTATGAGTAGCCATATCGTCATGGAGATGAGAATTGCAAAGACCATCTGTAATGATAACTCATTTCCAGTTACCAACTCTGATCCCACTTTCTCTGAAACTCCCCCTCCAAGAGATATTGCACCGATTAAGTTGATAACCGCACCAATAATCACTGCCAATCTCAAGCTAAAAACATGAGCCCCAACTGCTGGACTCATTGTTTCATCATTACTTCCAATCGCAAATGCAACGATGAAAGCAATTGCTAGAAGAATGAGAGCCAATGGATCCAAGCGAGTTTACACCCCATCTACGAGTACTTGATTGCTAACTCTCGAATATAATCACCAGCAAGTTCAGCCTTGATTGCAACATCTAGGATTCTCTCTGAAACACTCTTGAAGAAGTGTACATCAGGTGCCTTGTACTCTGAGGTCCTGAAGAGTTTCTTGAGAAGGTCAAACTGGAGATCTCTGGCTTCCTCTCTCACGAGATCCAATTTTCGGGTTATCTCAACCGACTTCTTGAAATCCTTGAACAGATACTTCACTGCATCCTGAAGTAGGTCTGTGCATATCCAGCATTTGTCTGCGATATCCTCGATCTCCTCAGGTGGGCTCAAACCCTTTCCAACAGCCATCATTCGAATAGCCTCTTCAGCAGCATCAATGATTCCATCCATATGGCTTGATAACAAATGACGTTCTTGAGACTGCTGCGGAAGAAAGGCATGTTGTGTCAGGATTTTTTCAACCAAATGCTCCTTAATCCTATCCGATTCACGTTCAAGTTTGATGATCTCTTCTTCAAGCTCATCCAATGTTTCGTTCTTACCTTCGACCCAGCATTCAGCTGCAACTTTCATCTTAGCACTTGCAGACTGGAATGCTTTACTAAGTTTGAGTAAAGCCTCCTCCGCTTCTTTCTGTAATTTCTTATCTCCCGACCCAAAAATCTTCGAGAATGTTCCCATTGCTCTTTGCTCCTGCAACTCAGTCTATGGTTTAGTCTTATCGAACTGATGTAATCCTGCAACCAAATAGACCTTTGTCTTTCATGGAACCTAGGATGCATCTTCAAGTGTGGCTCTTATACGAACGATTCCTGCTCCAATCTTCTTCTGTTTAGCAATCTTGAACACACCAAGACTGCCTGTTCGTTCAACATGTGGTCCACCACACAGCTCCATGCTGAAGTCACCCACAGAATACACAGAAACTGTTTCACCATAGTTCTCTTTGAAGAAGGCAAGAGCTCCCATCTCGATTGCCTCTGCATAGGGGAGGAATTGCTGCCTCACCTCAAGATCTTTGCCGATCACATCATTCACCAGTTTCTCAACCTCCCTAATCTCTTCAGAGGTTAATTTTCTAGAGAATGTGAAGTCAAATCGCAGACGTTCTTCAGTGATATTACTTCCATTCTGAGAAACCTCATCTCCAAGCACTCTTCTCAGTGCCTCTTGAAGAAGATGAGTTGCTGTATGAAGCTTCACAATTTTCTCACTGTGTTCAGCCAGACCTCCTTTGAATTTGCCTTGAGTTGCAGTTCTCGATATCTCTCTATGCTCCTCAAACTGCTTCGTGAACTCATCCATATCGATTTCGATTCCTTTCTCCTCAGCGAGGTCCCGCGTCATCTCTAGTGGTAGTCCAAAACTGGTGAAGAGGAGAAATGCATTCTCTCCAGTTATAGTGCCCGTTTCATTGTAGATCCTCTCGAATCTTCGAATCGCCTTACTGAGGGTCTTTCTGAACTTAGCCTCCTCCGCAGTGAGGTTTCTCATGATGAACTCTCTGTTACGCTTTACTTCTCTATAGAGGTCTTTGAACATGTCAATGACAATTTCTGCTAGAGAATTCATGAATCCTTGTTCAATGCCCAGTCTGTCTGCACTGTGAATTGCCTTTCTA
The DNA here is from genome assembly GCA_048940045.1 of Promethearchaeota archaeon. GTDB lineage: Archaea > Asgardarchaeota > Thorarchaeia > Thorarchaeales > Thorarchaeaceae > SMTZ1-45. The sequence goes on along the minus strand of JBHLOX010000003.1, from coordinate 33,380 downwards.
AGTAGACGTCGTACTATGTATCCCTGTTCGACATTGGAAGGGCCAACTTTTCTGTCATCGGCCATAATCATGACTGCTGACCTGACATGATCAACGATTATACGAATGAGTCGTTCATCCTCATCGTTGAACTTCTCTCTGTTTGACAGCTCCTTAACACGTTTGATTAATGGAATAAAAAACTCAGTGTCGAAAACAGTCGGAACTCCTTGGAGCATAGCAAGAGTTCTCTCTACTCCCATCCCTGTATCTATGCTGTTCATACTTAATGGTTCATAGGTGCCATCATCGAGCTTTCGATAACTCATGAAGACGTCATTCCATACTTCAACAAAATGACCACAGTTGCATCCTGGTCTACAGGTCGGACCGCATTTTGGAATCTCATCCACTTCAATGAACATCTCTGTGCATGGTCCACATGGACCTGTGTTTCCTGCAATCCACCAGTTGTCCTCCTTTCCTAGGAAGTAGATTCTCTCATCTGGGATTCCAACGCCCCTCCATGCCTCTGCTGCTTCATCATCCCTCGGAGAGTCCTTATCGCCTGCAAACACGGTGACTGACAGCTTGTCGGGATCGAACCCGAGGTATTTCTTTGATGTGAGAAACTCATAGCTCCAGACGATCGCATCTTTCTTCCAGTAATCTCCCAGACTCCAGTTTCCAAGCATCTCGAAGAATGTGAGATGTGTGGTGTCGCCAACCTCTTCAATGTCAGTTGTGCGTACGCATTTCTGGACATTCGTCAGACGCTTCCCTTCAGGATGAGGTTGTCCCAATAGATAGGGGACCAAGGGATGCATACCCGCAGAGGTGAACAAGACAGTCGGATCATCCTCAGGGAATAATGATGCTGAAGCTATCACTGAGTGTCCTCTGTCTTTGAAGTATTTCAGGTACATATCTCTCAGTTCTTGAGCTCTCATCATTAGTCACCTCATTGCAGACACAAAAGGGTAAGAGAATCGAGTTCTTGATTGATTTTAATCGTTTCGAAGAAGACCTGATTTGATCACATCATTTATCCAGGATTAGACCTGCAGGAGTCATTCTGTACCTTCTAAGTCGAGATGTAATCCACGGATATTGGTCAATCCAGTCCAGGAATCTGTCGTTAGATACTATGTCAGCACCGAGTTTCTTTGCTAACTGGATTATCCTAGTGTCATCATTCACCCCTCGAGGTGCTTCATCAACCTTTGCACTCAATTTGAATGCATCAAGTACTCCTAGATTGTCAATATTGTGGACTAATGCTGCAGAAATGACAAAAACTGGTTCATACCCCGCACTTATGAGGCTGCGATATGCAAGGGCTAGATTCTGCGCTTTTGGTCGTCCATGAGGTGATAAACTATAAGCAACATTGTTGCCATCTACTACAATAATGCGATTCTGATGGGGGGATTTTCCAGCCTTAGAAGCCTGCTGACGAATCGTGCACTTTTGAATATGGGTATCTAAAGCATCCCGATTGAATAATCGATCACAATAGGGACATCGGGCTCGCTTTGGCAATGAAATATTCCTCTGGTAATAAAGGTATGAGTGGCGACCAGAAAGTCCGTATAAAGATGAGGATGTATTGCCTAGAGGGGTTCAACTGACAGAAACTAAACCTATTTAATCAAATAAAGCGTAAATAATTCGGCGTCCTGTTTCCGCGGTGTCGTCCTCCCGGCGGCCCGATAACGGGGGCGGACGCCACCTAATTCTAGACGAACAACCCTAGCAGAGGTACTAGCAGAAGCAACCATCCTGTACCAATCGCAACCATGAGGAGTCCTAGTGGGGTAGCGACTCTTGCAAAATCTTTCATTGGAATAGGTTTTCGCTCCTTTTCTGCGAATGCAAGAGCCAAGATGTTCGCAGGAGCACCAATCGGGAGGATGAATCCTCCTACATTTACTGCGAATATCAATGCTACAGGAAGTATAGGACTTAGAGATGCAAATTGAAATGCAATTGGAGCCAATACTGCTGAAACAGGGATGTTGTCAATAACTGCGGAAAGTATTGCTGGGACCCATGTCATGAAGAAGATACCAAGTATGACATTACCTCCAATTAAACTACCAATTCCGACACCTAGCGCAGCAATGACCCCTGTGATCTCTAGTGCTGCGACAAGCCCGAAGAGTCCAATTAGGAAGAATATTGTGCCCCAATTCACACGCTTCAGGATCTCATCTACCCATTCTCTAGCAAGTATCAGAAGTGCGGATGCAACTGTGATAGCAATCAGAGCTGGTTCCAGAGGCGGTTCCAAACCAGGACCAAGTGTGAATCCAAGTATAAGGATGATCATCGCAATTATGGACAGGAAGAAGTCAGATCTTGACTTTATCATATACTGAGGATTGATCAACATCATCTGAGATACAAGATCCTCCTCTGATGGTATTAATCGGTCCTCAAAGATACGAAGGAAGATAGGCACTGACACCACGAACAGAATGATTGAGAGTGGAAGTAGTGTAATCAATAGAAATCCTGGATCGACTTGTGCCCTCTCAGCTATAAGCAAATTTGGTACCGCTCCCACAATCGATGGAATCGATGCAAAGTTACATGTCACAGCTTCTGAAATCAAAAAGGGTCTGAAATCGATGTCAAGTGCTTTGCAGAGCTCAATAGTGAGTGGACCCATTATGAGCATAGTAGATGTAGTATCGAAGAATAAAGAGATTACAAAGACAAACCCAAGTAGTGAAACAAACAGTTTCCTCGTCTGACCTTGTGTGGGTCCTGTAAGTCCTAAGGCGAGGTATTGGAACATCCCGGATGATGCTGCAATTGTGACAATAATAAACATCGATGTCACAAACAAGATGGTTGACCATTCAACATGGTTTACAAACTCTGAGAATGTAGCTTCTCTTGTAGCCCAAAGGACAATACCAGCAACCCCCATCCCCAGAAGCGCAGTTGCGGTTCTATTCACCTTCTCTGACGAGATGGCTATGTATGTGACCAAAAATACAGCAATTATCAGTTCTTCAGCCAAATAACATCACATCTCTAGTTTTGGTTCTTTCTTGTTGACGTGCCTTCATTATCTCCTCTAAGATACGGAAATAGAAACACAATAAATCCAAACACGCCCAAGATAGTTCCTCCAAAAACCATGATCCATAGTCCAATGAACTCCACAAGCAGCAGATACACACTACCAATCGCCAAATGTGCAAGTCCAGCTATCGTACCAGCAGTAGCGAATTCCCGATAGGATATGGGATCATGTTCTCTTTCTGAAAATCCAATTGCTACCATGTTTGAAGGAGACCCAAGTGGTGTGAACACGTTTCCACCAACTCCAACTGCGAAAACAAGTACAAGGGGTAATATCGAACTCACATCAGATAGAGTAACAGCAATTGGAGCTAGAACAGCAGAAACTGGGAGGTTGTCAAGAAATGCAGATAGCGTTGCAGGTACCCAGACCATGAATACAATTGCAGCAACAGCATTGTCACCGATGATGTTTTGGAGAAGGACTCCCAGCTCATCAATAAGTCCAGTTATGTCAAGTGCCCCCACTAGTCCAAAAAGACCCACAAGGAAGAATATTGTGTCCCAACCAACCTCCGCCAGAAACTGTACTGCCCTGTCATGAGCTAAAATCAACAAACCGGATGCTACAAGGAGTGCAATCATCACTGGAGGTATATGTAGTGATGGTCCAAGTGCAAAACCGACCACCAAGAATGCAAATGCAATGACGGACGCATAGAAGTCTCTTCTCGACTTGATCATCACAGTTGGATCTATGTCTAGCAAGAATCCTACACTGTGTTCATCAGATACTCCAAAAGCATCGCTATAAAATCGACCGAGTAAAATCCATGTTACTATTAAAAGCAGGAAGGAGAGTGGCATGAATGTGATGAAGAGTAGCCCTGCATCCATCCCTGTTTCGTTTGCAATTACGATGTTTGGTACGGCTCCCACGATAGATGGTATTGATCCTATGTTGCAAACAATAGCTTCAGAAACGAGAAATGGTTTGAAATCGACTTCTAATGCTCTACACACTTGGATTGTTAATGGTGCCATAATCAGAGTTGTTGAAACATTATCTAGGAAGAGTGAGATAAAGAACACGAACAAAAGGAACAACGTGTATAAGCTCTTGTGAATGCCGCCACTTGGTTTTGCGAGGGCTAAAGCAAGATACTGAAACATTCCAGATGCTCCCGCAACTGCCACAATGATCATCATTGCTGTAACAAAGAGAACTGTATCCCACTCAATACCTTCAACGAAGTGCACAAAATCTAATGGTTGCGCAACTGGATCGGTCAGATTTGTTGCCCAAAATACCACTCCAACCACTGCCATACCTAAGAGTGACATTCCAGTTCGGTTCAGTTTTTCAGAACTGATGAGGGCATAGGTGACAACAAACACAACAAGAACCGTTAATCCCAGCGCATCCATTCTGTTATTATCACCATCCAACTACCTAGGAATCACCCACAGATTGGCTATCTGCAAACACAGCTTAGGTTACATGGTGGTCCTACTCATTAATCTGTCGTCAGTTCCTGGATGACACATAAGGAAGTCCGGCTGACAAATCCCCCTTCACAAAGTCAGAAACCTGTACCTTTGTTCCTTCGATTTCGATCTGTGCAACTGCGTTTTTCACAAACTCGTTCACGCGCTCTGAATTAGGACGCCCATATCCTAGAGGCACTGTAATAGAAACTATCCCACTGATTGTGATCATGTTTCGAATATGACTATGTCCTGAGATCGAGAGTATCACTCTTCCATCATTCTCAATTATCTTTCCAGTACTTGCTGCTCCCATGAAAGCTCCAAAAAAATCCCAAGGCAGTCTATCCTTGTAGACTGTTAGTTTCTGAAATGGAAGATGATGTGATACATAGATGACATGTTTGACATCTTCTGGCAAGGTTCTCAGGTCGTACTGGAGCTTTTGGTTAAACAAATCTGTGGCTTCTGTATCGTCGAATCCCCAATCAATGCGAAAGAGGTCATACCAAACTGACCCACGGTACTCCTTCTGTTCATAGTTCTCAATTGGAATATCAAGTTCCTCACGTCTGAAGGAATAATCGTACCATCCAATGCTTGCCACGAAAGCATAGTTCCCCTTAATGACTGGAGCATCTGGGACATGCAAAAAACCATTCTTTGTACACACTTCTCCAATAACCCTGGAGTACTTCTCAAGGGAGCCTGGTCCTCCTTCCTCCTCAAACCAAATGTCATGATTACCTGCAACATAGAGGTTTGTACAGTCTTTGAGTCGCAGTTTTGCCAAAGAGTCTGAGAGGACATCTAGCCGGTCACTGATATCCCCCGCAATCACGAAGACATCAGGGTTGATTTCTTCAACTCGCTCTCTGACTTTTATCAGAAGTGGTTCATCACTTCCATCTTGAAGCACATGTATGTCAGATACTGCAGCAATTCTCAAGCCGTTTCACTCGCTTCGCGTGCATGAAGTTGATTCTCTTAAAAGGCATTAGTAGGACAACCAGACCAAATCCTTGATATTGCTATGTAAGTGCAGTCCGTAAACCAGCTCGGAGGACGACCTGCAATGACAAACCGTATTGTTGCTCAAAAATCAGAAGATGTTGATCTCTCTCAGACCAAAACTATAGTTGACCAAGAAGAGATCACCGATACATATGCACTATATCTGGATGATGAGAGTCACTCATTTGATGGTGCCACTGAGAAGCTCATTTTTCCGTCAACAGAGGCAGAGGTTGCATCAATCATGAAGAGTGCCTACGAAAGCGGCACTCCGGTCACAATCCAAGGTGGCAGAACAGGTCTCACAGGTGCTGCAGTGCCGCTGGGTGGGATCGCTCTCAATCTAGAGAAAATGACTCAGTTGTTATACGTCAACTATGACGAGGCTGAAGACCTATATTCCATTGCTGCTCAATGCGGTCTAACTCTTGAAGACCTTGTTGATGCTGTGCAATCGAAGAAACTAGACAAGCTTGAGGGGAAGGGCACTCCTGATCAACAGAAAGCACTGGAACATTTCTTGGGTGAATCTGAAACATTCACTTTTCCAGTTGACCCAACAGAGATGAGTGCTTGGCTGGGAGGTATTGTAGCCTGTAATGCTTCCGGGGCAAGAACTTTCAAGTATGGAGCCGTGAGACAATGGGTCCGCCATCTTCGCGTTGTTCTAGCAAATGGTGATATTCTGGACATCAATCGTGGACAGGTAACAGCGGACAACGGGAAGTTTGCGATTGTTTTGAGTGATGGGACTGAGGTTGATGTGACTGTTCCAACCTACAAGATGCCAGAAACAAAGAATGCCGCTGGACTCTATGCAAAGCCTGACATGGACCTCATTGACCTTTTTGTAGGATCTGAAGGAATTCTTGGCGTCATTACTGAGGTTGAGCTCGGTCTGGTCAAACTTGAAGAGAACATCATGACAGTGATGGCTTTCTTCCCCAGCATCGAGGATGCTGTCAACTTCACCATAGATGTACGTGCTCCTGGCTCTCCAATAAAGATGGACTTCATTGAGTACTTTGGAACTAATGCACTTGAGATGATCAAGGAGAAAGCCGGTTCAGCAGGAATCAAAGTTCCAGCCATGAAGGATGACACAAAGGCAATTGTCTTCTTTGAATTCTCATATACAATGGAGAACATGGAAAAGCTCGTTATGGGCCTAGAAGAGATTTTGATGAAGAATAACACCTCCTCCGAGTCAAGCTGGGCCGGGATGGACCGTTCTGAACTTGCGAAGATGAAGACAGTGAGGCACTTTGTGCCAGAAACAGTCAACGGTATTATTGCTCAGAGGAAGGCAAAATATCCTGAGGTCCACAAAATCGGTACTGACATGGCGGTCCCTGATGACTCGCTCAAGGACTATATAGACTACTATATCTCTACCCTTGAGGAACAAGGAATGGAATACGCAATGTGGGGCCATATTGGTGACAACCACATACATGTGAACATGCTTCCTCGCAACAACGAAGAAGTGAAACAAGGCATGGACAACTACATGATCTTTGCAAAGAAGGCCATCGAACTTGGCGGGACTGTGGCGGCTGAGCATGGTATTGGCAAGCTCAAGCGTGCATTCCTTGAAGTCATGTATGGCGAAAAAGGCATCTCAGAGATACAAGCAGTGAAACGTTCGCTTGATCCAAAATGGTTGGTTAACAGAGGAAATATGATTGCAATACCTCCTGAGTTTGCTTAGGGTCATCTTCTCTCGTGTATAGTGATGTAGCTCCAATAATTCATCTAGTAGTCCGAAAAATGGGACACACAATATGCAATTGTGTTCCCCCCGTCGATATTTAGACACTCTGAGTCATAACACACAAATATCGTGTACACAACTACTCTGGTACCAAGTTAAGACACTCACATTCATGAGTTGTCTAGACACTTCTGAAGGGAGAGAGAGAAAATGACGCAGAATTTTAGGCGTAGAGTAAGGACAATATTCCTTCTAGCCTTGTTCGGGATTATGATTGGCCTGAATCCCGGTTTAGTCCAAGCTGTAACACCAGGGCCTGGTGGATATGATCCTGGATTCGAATATACGCCAATCTATGAAATCCAAGGTGATGGATTTGTGAGTCCGTATAAAGGCCAGTATGTTTACACATTTGGAGTCGTGACAGCAGACTATCAGGATGAAGGCAGCCACGGCTTCTTTGTTCAAGACCCATGGGGTGACGGAGATCCAGCCACATCTGACGGCATTTACTGCAAATATGGGTGGGATGTGAGTGTTGGTGATTATGTCAAACTGTCAGGATGGGTCAGTGAGTATTATGGACTGACTGAGATGTACAAGCCATACATCACTACACTTGAGTCGCCTCCTGATAATCCGTTCCCTGAACCAGTCGAGCTCAATCCACCATTCGACGATTATGCCTCTGATGTCTACTATGAAGCACTCGAAGGTATGCTCGTTTCAGCTAAACGCATTACAGCTGTTGCTGGCACTGATTCGTACGGTGAGGTAGCTGCTGTTCGTTCGGACTTAGGTGTCAAACGAGTGTTCCAAGATGATCGTGCTGGAACTGGTGAGATAATCTTCATAGACGATGGAGGAGGATGTCTGGTAAACGTCAGGACTGGCAATACCATCGTAGGTCTCGTTGGACCACTGGACTACACGTATGACGAATACAAGGTGCTACCCAGCGCAGATAACCCTCCACAGGTTCTATCTGAGTGTTGGGCTGAATCCGATTGGATTTATCAAAAAGGTCTGAGATGGGGCTTTACTGTTGCTACATACAACATGTACAATCTCTTTGATGAGTTCAATGCGACTGACAAGGAGGATCCAGACTATCTTACTACCGAAGATGTTGAGCTGATGCTCTCAAAACACGCACATGCAATCAAAGATATGCTCCGATTACCAGACCTGATTGCGGTACAAGAAGTTGAGAATCTCGAGGTTCTTGTGCGGCTTACAGAAACGGAGCCCATCAAAGGGATATACGGAGCTGTGCTCATAGACGGACCTGACGTTCGTGGCATTGATGTCGGTCTGCTTTACCGCTTAGACCGTGTGGAGGTCATAAGTGCGGAGGCAAGGCAGACATGCACTGACTTGCAAGACGCGTATGGACCTGAAACAGATCCCAACTTCCCGTGTGAAGAGGGGTACAATCCTTTGTTCTCACGACCGCCTTTAGTAGTCCATCTCAGGACAATTGTCAACAGCTGGTGGTGCAGACACAGATATGGCACAGATCTCTGGCTGATCATCAATCACTTCAAGTCAAAATCGACATATGCACCAACCTATGCCGACACAGAGCCCCGCCGCATTGAACAAGCCAAATGGGTGAACCATCTTGTCAAAGAGATTCAACACTGTAACCGACACGCGAATGTTGTGGTACTCGGTGATTTTAATTCATTCACCAATGAGGCTCCGATAAAAACCTTGCAGAGACGCGGGCTAAAGGATCTGATATATGGTGTCCAGAAGTGCAGTCGCTACACGTACATCTATCGTGGAGTGTCTGAGGTTCTTGATCACATATTTGTCTCGAACACATTGAGATGGAGATTCATACATGCAAGAATAATTCACTTCAACACAGACTTCCCATATGGCTTCTGGGCTGATGATCCGACTACTGGAATCCGAAGCTCTGATCACGACGTGTTCATGTGTGCCTTCTGGATACGATAGTTTCCCCAACTTCCAGGGAGGTAGTGGGACATTCCCACTGCCCCTCTGGTTCCTATTTCTTTTCACTAAAGCAGCAGCTTCCTAATCCGGTCTTCCACTTGTTTCATTTTGGAGCAGAGGTCAGGGTCCTCCATGCAGAACCTTCTGAGGTCCTTGATTCCAAAATCAGTCCAATATTGAGAGAATGCGTCATCCAAAGTAAAGCCGGAGTCATCACAATTGGAGATACTCAGCCGAAGTTCATGCACTAACTCATCGATGTGTAATTTTCTAAGTCGTACTCTCGCCCAGAAATCGCACATCTTTCCTCTGCATGGTCCTTTGACCATCACACAGAACGCGGCCATGAAACAACCTCGGATGAGTTGGAATCTACGAAGCCATGCCTATCTTAAGGATTGAGTCCTCGGCAGATTTGTAAGCCAGAAGTGATTGCAGTGTTTCTGTATTCATACCATTAGGGGATGAGCGACAAATGAAAATCACGAAAGTAGAGATGTATCACATTTCTATACCTCTGAAGAAACCTTTCTTCTCGTCTTGGATCCCTGGGTATCCTCAGACGCATAACCGGTTCACTCTTCTCCAACTCACAACAGATACTGACCAAACTGGATTGGCAGCTGGTGTTGCATTTGGACAGGAACGAGAGGGTTTGGGAGGACTTCTTGCTCCATACGTGCTTGGACTTGACCCCACTGATCTGGAGCTTGCGCATCAGAGAATCAAGGAGGCATCTTACTTAGGGTGGAGGAACTTTTGGATGGAGGCAGCTTTCTATGACTTGAAGGCCCAAGCTGAGGAAATTCCTGTTTGGAAGATGCTTGGTGGTAATGACAAACCTTTGCCGGTGTATTGGTCGACTGGTTCAGTATGTAATCCGAAGAAGCACTCTAAGGTAATCAAACAGGCCCAACAAGAAGGGTACCATGGAGTGAAGCTTCGAGTCAAGGCAAAGACACTAGGAGAGGATGTAAAGGCAATCAAGGAAACCAAACAACTCGTGGACAAAGACTTCCCACTGATGATAGATGCTAACCAAGGTTGGCCTGTGACTATAGTGGACAGACCACCAATGTGGGATCTTGACAGAGCAAAGAAATTCGTTGACTCTCTAAGCGATCAGAACATTACGTGGTTAGAAGAGCCTCTTAATATGCATGCATACGAGGAGATGGCTGAACTACGAAAGGCGAGTCAGATTAAGCTTGCAGGTGCTGAGCTTAATGCTGGTTGGCATGAGGCAAGGATGTTTCTCAAGTTTGAGAGCCTCGACATATATCAGCCAGACACAACCATCTTTGGTTTCAAAGATGCGTTATTGACTCAGAAGGCTGCAAAGGAACGTGGTCTTGGCTTCAGCCCTCATACTTGGACAAACGGACTGGGTCTCTGGATAAACATGCACGTATTTGCGACTACTGATAGAGAGCTGCCCATAGAGTTTCCACATGAGCCTGGTTCCTGGACTCCTGAGTTTCGTGATGGGATTTTGGAAGAACCGATAATGCCACAAGATGGATTCCTGGAACTTCCACAAGAGCCTGGGCTTGGTCTGAGGATTAACTGGGGCCGGGTCAAGAAGTTTGGCACAAAGTTCTTCTCAATGACTGAAGGCGATCTCCGGTCACAAGTAATGAAGGAAAAGGGAATTCGAACTGCTCTACAGCTGAAGCGGAGAAAAGACAAGGAGTCCAAATGATTCGGTGTCACTATCACGTCCTTGAAAAAGGCCAACCAATCACCTAAGAAGAACTCATGGTGATTGCTGAAATGCAAGATGAATCGACCTCCTCCAATATCGGTCCCAAGATACAGAAAGAGAAAGAAACCGTTGAGAAGATGATTCGTCTTTACTGTGAGAATAAACACAGCAGCTCCAGTGGAACTCTTTGTACTAATTGTCAAAATCTGTTAGAGTACTCTCACAAAAGACTTGAACAGTGTCAATATCAAGAGAAGAAACCAACATGCCGGAAGTGTCCTGTTCACTGCTACAGACCCACAATGCGTGATGAGATCCGACGCGTGATGCGATTTTCTGGTCCTCGACTTGCTCTACGAGCACCAATAGATTGGATTAGACACCAGATTCATGATCGGGCTGACTGACAAGGATTCTGTCATCATATTTCACAAACCGAGAAGTTTATATCATGAATGACGTAATACTATTACGTGAAAAAGAAATATAAGCATCAATGTCTTATAATTACACAAGAAGTCTGAAGTGATACAAATGTCAAAAGATAGAGAATCAAAGGGAGAGGGCGTACAACTAAGTCTAAGAGAGCAGCTTCTTGGTCGCTTGGCTGATGAGGAGGTTGTTTCAAAGAAGCGTGAAGTGTCTGTGATGACCAGGATGAGTGGTGACATCGTTGAAATCCTGGATGCACTTGTAGAACTTGAGATTTTCAAGAGTCGATCTGAGGCTGTTTCTGCCTTTGTCGAGCAGGCAATATCCGAACGGAAGAAACTCTTCGAGGAGATCAAGACACAGGCAGCTGATATTCGACAATTACGCGATTCCGCGAAGAAGCACGCATATGAAGCATTCCAAGAAGACGCTAAGTGAATACAATCTGAGAGAAAAAAAAGGGGGGTGGGGTTTTGCAACCCCTTGATCTTTCAGTAGTCCCGATTACTGAACAGATCTATGGGTGTTTCTGGAGGACCAATGTAAGACGCTGGAAAATAGGAAACAAGCCTATTTTCCCGAATGAAACTGAAACCATGCGAAATGGAATCCTCCTCCACTAATGCTGGAGAGTGGTAGCGTCTCTCATCTCTATAGAATATAGGCACCTGTACGTCAGAGGCCTCATCTACAACATCACTCACTGCAGCGTCTGTAGAAACATCGGACGTTGCATTCATACTCATCCAAGCAATCCCAATCAATGATCCAAAAACAACAACTGTCAGGAGAAGCCAGACAGCTATCGTGATCATGAGTCTTGATAACCTAAGATTAATCATTCTATCTCCTCACCTAATTCGAGGACTCGGAAATTGATGAGGAAGACAGGAGCCTCGTTGAGCCGTTTTCGAGTTTTGTGATGCTCCTGTTCTTCCGAAGTCACGCGAATACCTCATAATAGTGTTACATGTAATATGTAATAAAAGTTTCGATTACATATTTTGAAACACAAAATATATTACATAATAGTGTAACATATAATGCGAGACTCTCCAGTTCGAGAATTCTCCTTTTGATTCTGTTCTCAACGGGTCGGATTGGGGGGTTTCATTTCATTCTTCACGAAATTGTGAGTCATACGTATATGCAAAAACTTCTGCGGCGCTTTAGCGATGATTAAATTTCTCTCGTAATGAAAACCTCCCCCGGTTTTTACCTGTCACTTCTAGTACGAGTATTTTATTTTCAAGCCACTTATATGACTCAACCTGCCGAAGATGTTTGAGAATGTGTAATGCCATTCACCCCATACCACTTTGGGCCTGCTGTACTTGTTGGGATCCTACTGTTCCCCTTTATTGATTTCACAACGGTAATAGTAGCCAGTGTCGTATTGGACCTCGAGCCGCTTGCTGTAATCCTTTTCAATCTCCCAATACCCCTCCATTCGTTCTTCCATACCTATCTTGGGGCAACAATTGTTGCTGTTGTTCTTTCAATCTGTATATACCCATTCAGGAATCATCTCAATGCCTTTGTATCCCTCTTTGGTCTTGAACAGGATTCAGCCTTTCGTCATATATTAGCAGCCAGTCTTATTGGTACATACTCCCATGTGTTTCTGGACTCGTTCCTCTATTCAGAGATGAATCCTCTCTTCCCATTCCTGGGAAACCCATTTGTTGGTGCTCTTGCTAGTGAGTCTGTGTACAATCTTTGCCTAATCCTTGGTTTCGTAGGATTCTTCGTTTACATGGTTCGAGTCCTGCTAAACCTCAGAGTCAATCGAATAGAGGGTGATGCATTCGACTAGTCTACGGGAATGGGCTCCTTGGTGAACTCTCTCCCCGACCATGTTCTGGTGGTGGCTCCCATCCCTCAGTCATCTTTAGATACTCCGCCCTTTCTGCTGCATCATGCAGCTCCATCACTGTGGCTATATGGTTCCCATCATCATCGCGTATTGCGTAGATGTACTCGTAGAACTGCCTACCAATGAAGTGAACCCAGCCCTCGTACTTCTCCAGCTCTCCACTCTTCAACTCACCAATCATCTTGAGAACACCAGGCTCTGCTCTTTCAGGATGACAACGTAGGATGGATGAATTAATTCTGTCCATGTCTTGTTGAAGCTGTTCCGCAACTTTTCGATTGAAAACCACAATCTTGTCATCCTTGTCTAAGACGCATATGCCTACGTTCAAGTCCTCAACCAAGCGTTTCATCACATCAAAATCGAGGGTCATGATTTTATCTATTCACAAACCTTGTGATATTCTTACCTCAACCTACAAACATTTCCTCTATCCAGCAATTGATTAGTACTGAGATGAATCAATGTCTATGGAAACTATAACATTTGGTTCTGGATGTTTCTGGTGTACAGAGGCTGTATTTCAACAATTGAAAGGTGTTTCATCTGTAGTGTCCGGATATTCTGGAGGTCATGTAGAGAACCCAACCTATCAACAGGTTGTCACTGGTCGTACGGGACATGCGGAAGTGTGTCAGATTCAATTTGACCCAGAGCAGATTTCCTTTGAGGACCTGCTTGAGGTGTTCTTCAATACGCATGATCCGACTACACCTAATCGTCAAGGTAGTGATGTAGGAACGCAATATCGTTCAGTCATCTTCTACCATAATGAAGAACAAAGGAAAATTGCTGAAAGAGTCAAAACTGAACTCGATAAGAGTGGACCTTGGAAAAATCCTATTGTGACTGAGATAGTCCCATTCGAGAAATTCTACAAAGCTGAAGACTATCACCAGAACTACTACCGGAATAACCCAAATCAGGGATATTGTCAACTAGTTATCGCTCCGAAATTAAGTAAATTTGAGAAAGTCTTCAAGCTAAAACTTAGCGATTAGTGGCACTTAGGTTATACAAGAATCGTTGATAACCTCGGCTATTGATTATGAATTAGAAGGTACTCGAGCTGTGGTATTGTGGCAGAAGACGAACTTCCTGAGGTGTATGCTTTCTGCAATATCTGCAAGGAAAACGTACCCCTAGAGATTACAGAGGAAGATATCGAGAAGGCAAAAACTGGACTCATCTCAGTCATATCAGTCCATGGAACACCACAGCACGCAATACTTGTCTATCTTGATGTGAATCTCAAGGCGCGTGGAGTTGAGTATCCCTCACTGTTGCAAGTTGGCGATGACTCATCAATAGAGGTTGAGGAAACAACAGTCAAAGAAGACATCATTGACCTAAGCACGATAATCAGCTCGTTTGGAGAGAAACAAGAAGAAGCGGTCAAGGCGTTTGCACATATTTCGGCTCAACTTATTGCAGGTAACACTTTGTATCTCATTCACAAGAACAAAAGCATTGGCAGAGTGGTGAAGGACCAGATCGACTCTCTTTTCATAGATGAAAAACCTGCATCATTTGTCATAACCTTTGATGATCTAGATTATGTGACTGGAATGAGACCTACAATCTATGATCTTCAATATGGGACTTTCATCTCTGAAGGCATAGCAATTGACACTTCCTACTTTGAACAAATAATAAGAGTAGCACTTGACAGCCCGAATGGCTTTAGCATGTTGAAGAATGATTATCATAAACTGAAGTATTCGTACAGACGTCTGTGGGAACTGCTGTCCAGTGGCGCAAGAATATACACACACAAGAAACTAGCCTATCTTGCGTCTATTGACCTCTCACTCATACCGCTACTTCTTAGAATAGCTGAGAATGATGGTGTTGACGTTGCATCTCGGGTCAAGCAACCTAATGAGGGGGAGAAGAAATGATCATCAATTCGTTGGTGGTTGCGGAGTAAAACCACTCCCACAACGCCAAACTCATGGTGTATCTTGTGAATGGTGTCCTATTGAAAAAAGAACTCTACTGAAGATATTTACTTCAGTTTCAACAAGATATGTGTAGATTATACGAACTAAAATTGGGCCGTCTGATATTACTTCAACGATATAGGTTGAATGTTCTGAATTGAAGTTGTAGCTCACAGTCCTCGTTCTATATGATGCTAGGAGAACATTTTGCGTAGAATACCATACCCCGGATTGATGAAGAAACCTAATCTCAGCAGTCCTGTTGCACATCACTGTAACCCACGTGATGCTGTGACCGCCAAAGCCCACCTCGATATGATGGTTGTCTAACGAAGTGTACTCTGTTGCTTTCGTAACTTCGACTACCTGTTTGAAAGGAATGGAGCAGCATAGGATGGCTAAGACAAACCCAACTACCAGGATATATTCACTTTTCTTCCGTTTCATGATAGTCCGACTCCGTGTGGGTCAGACTCCTTTGCTTCGAGATGTCTCATTACAAAATATATCTTGTTTGAGTATAAAAGCTTCGAATTCAACAATCCCTGACTGATGTCCAAGTTGCTCAACTCACAAGATTTGTAGCAATCTATATGTGCCGCCACTGCTCCATGAGGTGTCACGACAAATCTAGGGTGAGTTGTTAATGTCAGACAATTTCGAATATCTATCGCCAGAATGGATGGATGCAGTGATTAAGCTTGTAAAAGAGCGTTTAACTGCTGAGGAGATGAAACATGTATCATCCTCGATGGTTAATATTGTTGAGAACTGCCCCGACGGAAAGAGGCACTACATGTATTTTCGATTTGAGGATGGCCTCCTTGCTGAAGGTCTAGTGGGTACTGAAGATGACGAGGTTGCGTCCAAGAAACCTGAATTCAGGATTATTGGGGACTATGATACTTTCGCCAAGATTTCAAAGGCTGAACTAGGAGCAAGATCCGCACTAATGCGTAATAGAATCAAACTCAAGGGAAGCATGGTGAAGGCGCTTCGATTGTCAAGCGTTGTTGACAAACTGAACAAGATAATTGCGCAAGTTCCAACTGACTACTGAGGTGATCACTTGGCTGATTATGATTATTCAATTGACCACAAGAAGAGACTGTCTGCAGTCCAAGACAAGATGCAAGAAATGGACCTTCCTGTACTAATTGGTTCTCGGCTAAGAACAATAAGCTATGTGGGTGACGTCTTCTGTCCTTGGAGGTCGTTCATCATCATCCCCCAAACTGAAGAGCCCACAATCTATACTTTTGTCATTGATGCTGAAAGGGTGAGGGATGATAGTTGGCTGGATGATGTACAAGGGTTTGGTCCACTAGGGGGTGGTCACCAAATTGACGTGATTGCAGATGCAGTTTCAGAATATCTGCCATCATCTGGAAAGCGACGAGTTGGTGTAGAACATGGAATGTCTTGCTATCTTCCAGAGGGGAACCTCACTGCTGAAGAATTCAAGATGTTGAAGACTGCTCTTCCAGATGTAGACTTTGTCCAGTCCATCGATATCATTGATGAACTCTCAATGAAGAAGGACAAAGGAACCATTAATAGATTCAGAAAAGCCTCGGACATTGTCGATATTGGTCATAAGGCAGTCCTGGATCAGTTTGAGGTTGGTATGACGGAAACTGAGATTGCTGGGGTTGCTGAGGCTGCCATGAGAAAGGCTGGAAGTGAGTGGTCATGGAGCTTCACTGCAGGAAATGAAATTGCTTCAGGGTATAGGACGTCCTACCCAATGGGTGCTTGCACTCCCGCTACAAGACGAAAAACAGCCGCTGGAGAACCCTTGATGGTTGACTTGCACGCGATGTTCATGTTGGGTCTTGGAGACCACTCACACAACTATCTTCTTTCACCAGCATCGGATAGGCAGAGAGAACTAGCAGACTTATTCATTGAAACCATCAGTGAGGTTATTGATAGATACTGTCCTGGAATGACCCCTGGCAAAATGGCTGATGAGATGATGGACTGGACTGAGGAGAAGGGTATAGCACAGTACCTAGTACCTGGGTTTGAACACGGTATAGGAGTCATGGGTGACGAATGGCGAATTGGTTTGAACACAGGGCCAATGCCTTTCTGGACAGACCCTGATCATATCTATGAGCCTGATCAGTTGTTGATATGTGCGATGCAGTTCATGGTCCCAGAGGATGAAGTAGGATTCAGATATGAGGCTCCAATTCTGATAACAAAATCGGGATGTGAAGTTCTAGCTAAAACGCCTCTCAAGGTCACTGAACTATGAAAAAACTAGAATACATCTTTGGCTCTTGTAATTGGAAAAATAGATAGGGTATGATGAAGCAGTAATTCCAAGGTTAATAGGAGGCGATGATTATTGACAGAGATACCATACAGTGGAGAAAAAACTGCGAAAGCTGGTAACGTCGAGCTCACTTATGACACATTCGGAGATCCCTCGGCTCCTCCAATGCTGCTCATCATGGGACTCGGTTCACAGATGATTCGGTGGGACGACGCATTTTGCAAGGCGATTGCAGCGCAAGGTCGTTGGGTGATTCGTTTTGACAACCGTGATGTGGGTCTTTCAACAAAGTTTGATGAAGCTGGTATTCCCGATGTTTTGGCGCTTGTGCAAGGTAAACCAGTTGATACTCCATACAAACTGAAAGATATGGCAGATGATGCAGTAGGTCTGCTTGATTCACTTGGAATCAAAGAGGCTGATATTGTGGGTGTGTCAATGGGCGGCATGATCGCTCAAAGCATAGCCATTCATTATCCTGAACGAGTGCGAACTCTTACATCAATCATGTCCTCAACAGGCAATCCTGACTTACCGCAACCAACGCCTGAGGCGATGGAAGTCCTACTTGCACCTCCAGTGTCTAATCGAGATGATTACATCACTAATACTCTGAAATCTGCAAGGGTCCTCCATGGACCAACGTATCCCCTTGATGAGGATTATGTTCGGAAATGGGCTGGAGTTCAATATGACAGATGCTACCACCCTCAAGGATTCTCAAGGCAGTTAGGAGCTATTCTCACATCTGGAAGTCGGAATGAAGAATTAGGGAAAATGAAGATTCCAACCCTTGTGATTCATGGCGATGTAGACCCGTTGGTTCCGGTTGAGGGAGGAAAGGACACAGCTAAGAGCATTCCTGATGCGAAGCTGGTCATCATCGAAGGAATGGGACACAGCTTTCCAACTGAGGTCGTACCAAAGATACTCCAAGAACTTCTACAACACACTGCTCCAAAGTAAGAAACTCATTTCGATTGCAGACTTGCCTGATGAACCCAGAGAGTCTGGTGTACGCGAAGTCAGAAAGAAGGGCTAACGGACAAAGGTAACGCTTTTGTCCTATGAATCCCTTTTGATATTGCTTCCATAATGAAGGAGGATGTTCTTTAATGGATGAAAGTGTCTACAAGGTAATCGATTTAGTTGGAACCAGCAAGAAAAGCTGGGAAGACGCTGTCAACAGTGTGGTTGCCAAAGCTTCTCAAAGTCTTCGTGACCTTAGAATCGCTGAGGTCAAGGATCTCGATGTGAAGATTGAGGATGGCAAGATTGCTGCCTATCGCGCACGAGTATCTCTGAGCTTCAAGTATGAGAAAGAGTGAACGTCTAGGATAATCTCAGATTAGGGGGTGAAAACCCCCTTTTACTATTTTTAATCATGAAGATGTCGAACGGCGACCTGCTAATTGTGTGCCCCACGTTTTTATGATTACATCCAGTGGGGTCCCATGTATCTGAATTCTGCTGTAGTCTGATTCGCCTATTCCTCTTTCTATTGCGTGCTTAAGATATGAAATGTTGTTCGGGTCTAGTCCTGCGATTCTTGCTGCGATACAGTCCAGAGCAAGAGGATCTTGGCTAGCAAGGATTGTGTTGAGTTCTATAGGTTCCATACCTGTCGTGTCTGACATATTTATGTCATCGCTCACAAGTATGGCATCAATAACATTGAGGGTTGGCTTTATCACCGTATTGACATCCACCAAACCCTGGGCTAGATTCTCGTGAATACGCCTCTTTTCACCACTGGGACTCCACCATTGTTGATAGTCTGAATGGAAATACTTGCTTTCAGGTGTGAGAAATTCCTGGGACATCTGAACTGAAAACCCGGGTGGTTTTTCCTGCGAGTATTTGCCTTTTCCAGGAAGGGTTCCTAGAAGATTCTTGACTGCCAAGCTTGCCCATTCACTGCGTCCTGGACTCTTTCTATACAGCTTCAATTTAGGCACATTGATCAACACGTCACAATCAAGAATGGCTCTTGGAACATGCAACTCTTGGATAAGCAGACCACCTGGGACCGGCACATTGGTGATTGGCCCCTCATTTAAATCTATTAACTTCAAACCATATTTCCCTGCTAGCTCTGTGTATCCAGTAGTCCGAAAGGCTATCTTTGTGTCAATACCCCCTGAACCCTCTGCGATAGTCAATTCCACAGGACCAATGCTCTGACATATTTCCACAATGGCTTGAATAATCGGTGGGTCTGTCGTGAAGCCTGTAAAACGAGGTAGCCCAAAGACCAAGTTTGGTTTAATTACCACTTTGTCCTGCGGCTGTACAAAACTCTCAATCCCACCAAGTAATCGAATTGATTCCTCCACAGCGGTTCTGATAGAATGGTTTTGCACAATGGACACAACTGCCATTATTTCACCTCATCAACACTTTGATTATGACCATAATCCTCCTTTTCTTTCGATGAAATATCAATTCTTTCTCTGCCCACTTGTCTAAGACTTAGAAACAACGGTAATGACAAAGGAATAAAAAATAGGGGGGCATCCAGAGCCCCCCTCCTTTGGTCCTATGTTACCACCTTAGTTTATTAGGACTGGTCCTATCGCAACACCTTCCGCAAACACTTTTCCAGGTGTCCATTCTATTTGACCATCCATATGCACCTTGTGACCAACTAGATTCTCATATATTCCGCTTGCTTCCGTTACTTCACCGTTCATCCTGAATTTCCAGTTGGAATATCCAGTATTACCTTTGTCAATTCCCTTGATAGTCCCATCCGCAGTAACTATTTCCCACTTTTCAGTGAAGAAATGCACTTGCCAGGGGAACCCATCTGGGGGATAGCCTAAATCTTTAGCTGGATCGGGTCCAGTAGCCCAGAATGTCATTGTCCCTTCAATGTCTCCACTAATGGTTCCTACCCATATGGGGTTTGATCCAACAGGGGGGTCCCAAAACGCAGGATTGAAGTTTACCACCATTGTACTCCGATAGTTTGCCGCATGGGCATTAGGCACTGAGGCTATGACAAATAACAGTGCTACGAGTACAACACCTAACTGTTTCGCCAAATTCATCTTACTCAGCTTTTTCACCTCCCATTCAGCTTTTTATTACAAACCAATACGAAACTGATGCTTTGGAGTTGTGCAACACACAAGTTAGCATAATGCAACTAGTACATCGCATCCAGTATTGACTTCTCCTAGAATATCAATTAGCGGGAGAATGATAACGCTAAGAATTACGAAAAACACAGCTTGATTGCACAATCTGTACTTATCCACTGCAAAATATGCACTTGGTAGAGAAGTTTTTTTAGAAACTGATGAACATGATTATTATCGCTGGAAGGAGAATCGAAGGTCTTAGGAATTCAAACCAATCTGACAACCAAGAAGCATCTCTAGACCAGCAGAATTGGGATGAGTAGATTGGATCCACTCGACTGGGCCTTGATATGTGAACTATGCGGAAATGCAAGGACGCCGTATAAGACACTTGCGAAGAAATTCGACATTTCGACTAATACTGTCAAGAACCATATCAACAGACTTCGCCAGCAAGGTGTGATTTCAGGCTCTGGGGTTATTGTAAGCATGGAAATGCTCGGTGCAGAACATGTGGCCGGTTATGTTTCCACCAATGGGACTGAGAATGTGATAGAGTTCATGAAGCAAATCAGTAAATGGCCCATTGTATGTGAGATTTATCGTACCAGTGATATGCGCTACGAATACTGGGCTATGGTGTCAGGTGCTTCCGAAACATTGGGACTCAAGATGTATCTTGAAGAGCTTGATGGCGCAATCGAGGTAGAAATAAGGCCTGTTGTTTTTCTTTTTCCAAATAAACCACCCAACTTCTATCTGAATACTAGAGGAAAGAGGGTTATCTTCACCCACCATCAGCTACAAGTGTTGAGGTGTCTGTACCAAGATGGTCGGATGCCAGTTTCCAATATAGCAAAAGGAACAGGTTTCACTCCAAGACGAGTCCGGAAAATTCTCCAGGAGCTACATGAGTGTGGTGGTGTCCACTTCACAATCGGATACAACATATTCGCATTGGGAGATATGGAGTATCGGCTGAAGATTCGTTTTGATGAATCGCAAACAACTGGTTCAGATATCATTATGGATTTGTATCAAAAATATCCGAATGAATTCTGGTGGTCAAGTATAACAACCAATGAGCCAATCGTTGACGTGGGTTTAATCATTGATCGCCCCGGCAAAGGAGTACCTATCATCCAAGATCTCAAAGAAGCTAGTTTCATCAAGTCAATCGAGGATTACGTATCTTATCCAAGAGTTGTTGGTAATATGCTCCCCCTTCGTGTAAAATTGGAAGAAATACTAATTGAGGCCGGCTTACTAACTGAATCTGATATAATTAGAAGAAGTCCTAAACTTGCCGATGCGAGAAAACAAAACTCTGCAGAAAATAGACTCTGAAGGTTTCCCTCAGATCTCGTCAAGTTATGAATACTCATTCGATTGTTTATCACTACTTCACTTACTCTCAAAAAAGAGGGGTGAAGAGGTTAATGAACTCTCTTCGATATGTAAACTATTTTTCTCTGCGACTCCTTTCCGTCGACCCATCACTAATTTTCACGCGAATACTGTAGGTCCATAATTAGTAGAACTAGTTCCAGTCTGTGATCATCAACAAGTGAAGACATGGGCGTTGGCTCGCCATCTAACTCCCTTCTTAGAATACCACTGAAGGGGTAGCGCCCGAAGTTGGATCAAGTTCCCCCTCTTCGTTTCCTTAAGAGATAGAATGCAGTTATTCCAATAATTGTAGTTGCCCCCACAACACTGACGAGGAGGAGTTCTAGAGGAAGTCCTCCCTCCGAACGTGCAGTCCACTCGACCTGGAGAATCTGGAATACCGCGCTATCACTAAACGCAACAGTCGCATCCAGACTTGCTGTCAAATTATAGCTTCTCAATCCAGCCACTAACTCAGTATGCTGAAAAGAAAACTCGCCCAAGGCATTCGTGGACGCAACCGGCTCTCCATCAAGATAGACCCGAGCTTGCCCCACTGGTCCTGCATTATGGATATACCGTACCTCCCCCGAGATCGTAATAGAATCACCCACCGCAGCGGTGAGGTTACTAGCTACAACATTGGCCACTTCCAGATCTGTCACAATTATCGTCCGGGAGGTAGTATTAATCCCAGCATCAAGGGAGCTCGTTTCAATATCCAGATCATAGATGCCATACGCCAAAGGAGTTATCTCCCACTCCACTGAGAATACACCCGGCGTCATGCTATCCCCGATATTGACCTCTGTAGGTTGTCCTATGACCTGAAGACTCCCAGGGAGGACCACCTCAATCTTGATTTCTTTATTGTTCCATCCATGAATTTGCACACAGCAAGTTAAGTTGAATGTGCCTTGAATTAGTGAAACCATTGGATCTACATCAAACAATCCAGAAAATGCCATAGGAGCATAGTCCCAGACGACGATTTTCCCCTTTTCCGAAGATGAATAAGTTCCATAGAGCAGCTCCTGTTCTCCATCGGTATCCACATCACCAACCGTAATCGATGACACGGAAGGTTCTATTGTACGCCCCACGAGATAGGTGTTCCCTGCACTGCCATTCCAATCATAATATTTCAACCACACAGCGGGAAACAGCGTTGCATTGGTAAATCCGTAGAGAACTTCATCCCGTCCATCATTGTCAAAATCTCCCATGGCAATCTCGTCCCCTACCCCTTCGTTAGCCACAGCAATGGAAACTGATCCCATCGCGTTATAGATCCGAATACTATCCGAACTCACTGAATAGTTATCAAGCGCCACAACAAGCTCCGCATCTCCATCGCCCTCCAAGTCGCCCATCCGGACACACATAAACTTGGTGTACGGTGGCGAGTCACTCGGCAGATACGTAAAGTTTGCGATCTGGGTATAGTGATACACCTCAGACTGCCGACTTATATACCCCAAGGTACTGTTTTCGTTATTATTGACACTGGTATAGGTACAATATAGGATTTCGTTTCCAATGAATTCTGAATCATAGTCGCCAATACACACGCTGAAATGGTTCTGGTTGGTCATCAGTAAATTGGTCAACTGCCATTCACCAACCTCGTGTGTATATGCTGTGAGGTTTCGGTTAACTAATGCAGAACCAAACCCTTGTCCCACCACCACCATCAGCTTGTTATCATCCCCAACCTTGCCAACACTTAAACTGTATACTCCGCCAGGCACCGAGTCAATCCCTGTGCTGATGCACTCTGTCTGCTGCCATCCACTGTCCGTCTTTTCGAACCGCAGTACACCCCCTCTATAGTCAAAGTCATAAAAGGTGGTTCCCACCACGATACTATTCTCCCCTGTCCCCTCCAGGTCCGAGATGGCCACTGCAGGCACCCATGCCAAAAGACCATAGGACTTTGTGAAATTCGCTAGCACAGTAGAATTATACTGCACTGCCGTGGAACCACCGATATTCTCAAGCAGAACCACCAATCCTGGATCAGATGTCCCCGCTACAATATCCTGATCCCCATCATTATCCGCATCTCCTACTGCAACACACATAATCTCTTTTGCCAAGTCCTGAGGCAACGTATAATTCGAGAGATAAGGCACCTCGTTTCCCTGCTGCAATGTGGATCCAAGTATTGGTTCTGAGTTTTTCAGACCCAACCCGGCTCCTTGGTCCGTCCCTACCAGCTCATACTGCATACTACCCACCAGTAGCAACACCAGAACCATCCACCGTCGTAGTTGAATGTTTAGACATCCCCCAAAGTCGAAAGAACCCTGCCGACAGAATCTGCTATCCAACATTTGACGAAGCCTAAGCCCCACGATATTCACCTAACCTCCAACATCAACCAAGACCAGCTACAATATTACTATTCGTCTTAATCACTTAAATGAGTTAAGACTGGGTCACACCTCAAGATCCTTGAATCTCTCTCAGAATTGTGGGTTCTAATGGCAGGTTCGGATCTCATCATAGAACGATGTTGCTCTATGGGGACTTCTTGCTCCACCAAATGACTATCGAAAACGGCAGACACTTCGAGATTGAATAGACCGTCATAAAGAAAAACCAGAGAAAGCAAGTAAGAACTTAGAGAATTCAAGAGATGAAATTGAACGACTTGCAGGTCAATCAAAAGAAAGAGGCGTGAGTGGGACATGACTCCCACTCAAGTATTCTAAGTTCCTTCAGCATATGCTTTTGCATAGCGTTCCTGTTCTTCGGTCCACTTGTCAATGGAGATGCCCATTGTTTCAAGCTTAGCTAGAGCGGTTTCGTTGTCAAGCTCTTTCGGAAACTCGTACACCGCTGGCTTGAGGTCCTTGCCATTCTTAGTCATCCAAATCATTGCGTTCAGTTGTGAAGCAAATGAGAGATCCATAACCTCACTTGGGTGCCCTTCAGCAGCGGTTAGATTCACCAATCGACCTTCTCCCAACAAGTAGAGCCTGCGACCGTCCTTCAGCTCATATTCATCAAGAGCATGACGTACTCTTTTCTTTGGACCTTTGCTCTGCGCAATGAGGTCTGGCTCATTAATCTCAACATTGTAATGTCCCGCATTGCCAAACATAGCACCGTCCTTCATGACCTTGAAGTGCTCTCCAGTGATTACATCCTTCATTCCTGTCGCAGTAAGGAAGAGGTTTCCCTCTGAAGCAGCTTCACTCATCTTCATTACTCTGAATCCATCCATCCGTGCCTGCAACGCACGAACAGGGTCCACCTCAGTCACAATTACATTGGCACCGAGACCTCTTGCACGCTCAGCCATACCGCGACCACAGTATCCGTAGCCACCAATGACCACAGTCTTTCCAGCAATCAGGATAGCAGAAGCTCTCATGACACCATCAAACACGCTCTGTCCTGTTCCATATACGTTATCGAACAGGTGCTTGGTATCAGCATCATTTACAGCCATTATTGGGTATTTGAGGGCTCCATCTTCAGCCATTGCACGGACACGAATCACACCAGTAGTGGTTTCCTCGGATCCACCATAGAGGTTGGGAATAAGCTCTTGGTGTTTATTATGGAGTGTGAATATGAGGTCTGCACCATCATCCAATGTCAGAGTTGGTTCAGTCTTGAGTGTCTGTTCAATACACCAGTAGTACTCCTCATTGTTCAGATTGTGCCACGCATAGATTGGGACATCATTTGCAGCAAGTCCAGCGGCCACCTTGTCATTTGTAGATAGTGGGTTGCAACCAGACCACGCAACATCTGCACCAACCGCACGAAGTGTTTCTATAAGTACAGCTGTTTCCTTTGTAACATGTAGGCAACCCGCAATCTTCATCCCCTTAAGGGGTTGAGTCTTTACATACTTCTTTCTCAAATGCATCAGAACAGGCATATGTTTCTCTGCATAATCGATTAACATCCTGCCTTCTTCAGCAAGACCAATATCTTTGACCTTATAGTCAGTCATCTAAATCACAGACCCTAGGGGAAAGGACAACATATATGAATCCTACATCATGATAAGGAATGGATTGCACAGAAATGAGGTTGAAAACGTGCATAGTATAAAGGAGAGTGAGAGGTTCTTACTGGAACTCATGTTGAAGAACTCGCGGGCAAGTGTGGCTGCTCTTGGTGAAACGCTTGGAAAGAACCGTAACTGGGTGACACGTGCAATCCACAAGTTGGTACGTAAAAAGGTCATTCAAGCATATGTCACCGTTTTTGACCCTGCACAAGTCTTTGCAGAACGAAATACCATTCTCCTCATCAAGACAAATCCACGTGAGCTTGATGTGAGTCAGGGCCTCTTGGAGATGATAGAGTTGGAGTCGCTCGATGGTATATCGGGAGACCACTCCCTCCTCGGCCTGTTCAGATTTCGTGGTGCTGGCACATTCGCACAGTTCCTAGACAGCGTAGATCATGTAGTGGCTAAATCTAAAGCTGAGAAATATCAGCTTGTCCAAGTCCTGACTACCTACAAGACTCACGGGTTTACCCTTAATGAGCGGACTCCGGAACCACAATTGGTGTCCTCAAGGGACTGGGATTTAATGAGGACAATGTATCGTCACGCCCCAACTGAGGAAAACCCCTTCCCCTTGAATCAGGTTGAGATCGGGAAACACATGGAATCGCGTCTTAGTCAACCAGCTGTTTCGAAAGCAATGCGACGACTCGAGGCTCGTGGCGCAATTGTTGGGTACTCAGTTGATATCAGGTTTGCAAACATTGGTCTGCCAATCAAATTTTTCCTACAGATCAAACCAATGCCTGGGACCATCGCACAGACAGCTCACAGTGTTTCAAAAATGTCAGAGGTCTGGGACTTACACAGAACAAGTGAGGAGTTCAGTCTTTTTGCAACTGTCCGAACATCCAGTGTTGACAAATACAACATTTTTCTCAGAACATTATACGAAAACGAAGATATTCTTGACACACAATCGCAGATCTCACTTGAGGAATGGTTTGTCCCAGTTCATTGAAGCTGTTTTGAACTAGGTCTTCCAAGCCAATGGTTACTCCAGAGGTCATTGTTCCGATAGTAGATGAGTATTGGAAACCAAGCAAGTAACATGACTGCACTGGTTAGAAAGTTCGCTATCCAATATGCTATTCCATTGATAGGACCATAGGGTGAAAAGACAAGGACTAAAGGTCCAACAACATCAAAGGGATCCACCCAGGGCCACAAGATTGGATTGAACCAATGCATGGGATAGTCTAGTAGGAGATGGGAGAGAACACCGAAAAGACAGGACACAACCAACATTCCGGAGAGACTACACGCTTCTTTCAAATCATTTCGATCAACACGAAACAACGCGGAGATAATGGGAGGGTACAACAACCACGTTACAACGACTGCCAGGAGTGTACCCACTGTTACAGCTCCTACTAGACTATGAAGAAGGAGATGGTCTGGTAGATCACTGAAGAGTACCCACATGATTGGGACTTCAATATCCGGGATCACAGACCCAACAACCACTCCTGGTAGCAACAGCCTCTTATTTGTCTTGGACAAACCAAATGCGAGAGGGTAATGGAGTGGTGTGATTGGCATTGTGACCTGGCTCTTGATACACTAAGTCATGTCATATTTCAATATGCTTAAAGAAGAATCATTGCACTACTCTGCCAAGGTGCAACAAATGGGACTATACGAGTTCAATGGAAAAACACCAAAGGTCGATCCTGAAGCTTACGTATCACCCCGCGCCTCCCTGATTGGAGATGTTGAGATTGGTGCGGATTCGAGCGTATGGGAGTCAGCTGTAATCAGAGCTGACTTGAACTTCATTCGTGTTGGAAAAGGAACCTCGATCCAAGACAACTGCACGGTACACACCACCTTCATGAATCCAACTACCATTGGAAACTATGTCACTTGTGGACACAACTGTGTCATACATGCCTGTGAGATTGGTGACCGGACTGTGATTGGAATGGGAGCTATCGTCCTAGATGGTGCAAAGGTTGGTAATGACTGTGTTATCGGAGCTGGGTCTGTAGTCACTGAAGGAACGGTCATTCCTGACGGGAGTCTGGTGCTCGGTATTCCTGGGAAGGTCGTGAAAGAAGTTTCAGACTCAATGAAAGAGGCATTCATGGCTGGAGCTGAGTTGTACGTAGAGCTTGGCAAACAGCACAAGAGCTCTGGTTCGGGAAAATCAGAATGAAACTTTTAGCATGTGCTGAAAAATCTAATATCATGCTGTGCGCAGGCTAAGTTGAGGAAGAAAACCGATGCACCGAAGACAAATACTCCTAATGGCCACCTTCATGGTGTCCCTTTTCATCTTGGTGGGAACCGTTTCTGCTCAAGCTAGCTTGGTTGCAAACATTACCAGGGAAGATGAAAATATCTTTGGTGGTGACTCCAACAGCTATGTTGCTGATTTGGATGAGGGTCATTGGACAGTAGTCGTCAATTCAGACTCATTCTGGGACTTAGAGGTCAAGATCACTGTAGCAACGGACAGTGGATATAGCAATGTGATTGCTGAGAGTGGGACCGACTATGGAAACTATCCTCGAGTCGATTTCGATTTAGCATCAGCCAGTACTGTGTATATTCTGGTGTCTGAGAACTCGGTGTACTCTGACACAAGTGGGTTCTATCGTGTTGGTGTGTATGACGATGCCCACATTCCAGGATTCTTCGAGTCGCTCTCATTCTTTGAGATAATCATACTAATCTCTATTCTTGCATTTTTAGTTCCTGTAATCATATGCGTGGTTGCAATTCGACGATCACGTCGCAGGCCTCAGAGGACAATGGATACAATTCTTGTAGAGGCTCCCATGCATGCGTTACCCGACTACAGTGAGGGGAGTGTCCAAACGCATGGCACTAGAACCACCACAGTCCGTCTACCAGTGAAGTGTCCCTCATGTGGTGCACAAGTTGCACATGAGAGTGTGGACTGGGTTGGTCCTCTAGAAGCTCAGTGTGGTTACTGCGGGGCAACCATGAGAGCAACATTCGAGAACATTTAAGAAATGCATGGGGAGGTCCTCCTCCCCATTTGCCTAGTTCTTGCTAGTCAAAGATCTTCAATAGTTCATAGCCTTGAAAGACTGACCACAACACCAACGCATAAACTGAAACCTTTTGCCAGAGAGCAGTCCCAAAGTATTCCGACATAATCCCAAACATTGCGACAATGTGAAGTAGGCACACTATCACAACGATGAAACCTATCCCTGCGTAGATGTTTTTGTATTCACTGTTCATGACAATAGCAATTGAGTAGCAGAGAATTCCAGCCATAATGAGTATGAAGAAGAGTCTCGTAGTGTTTCCATGAATAACAGGAGCTTCATTCCCTGCGAAGATTGATAGTGCTGATAGGTTTGGAGCTGCAGCGAGTCCTAAGATAGTGCCCAACCCACTCAACACCTTCAGTCCTGTCGTTTCTGTGAACAATGTACGCATAGCGAACAAGAACGGAATTAGACAGACAGCTGCACCTGTGCACGCAGTCACGAACAGGAAATAGTTCAACATTGACGGTGTGCTGTTGATCACAGTCTGACCAAGTGCACTGAAGGAGTTCTCAATGAAGTTGTATCCACCAGGATAGGTCAACATTGCAATGAATGTCACAACAACAAAGATGATTCCACCAAGTATTCCCAAATACGCCCCGATTCTTTTCCATGAAGGCGACAATCTAACCACCTCTAGATTACTAGTAGGAGTCCTTACCTATACTAGAACCTCCTAATAAAGGACACAGGAGAGTTATTTTCCGCTCTTTTCAAGCTCCTCCTCCAGAAGGACCCGCCTCAGTACTTTTCCTATATTACTCAATGGAAGTGAATCCCTAAATTCGACCTCTTTCGGTCTCTTGTATCCTGCCATTCTGTCTCTTGCCCACTCAATGAACTCTTCCTCAGTAGCTGTTTCTCCATCTTTCAGAACGATGTACACCTTGACGAACTCGTTGCTCGGGTCCTCCTCTCGAGGTATCCCCACAGCAGCAGCCAGCTTAACCTTTGGATGAGTGAACAGAATGTCTTCAATCTCTCGTGGGTATGCCTTCATGCCGCCGACATTAATCATCTGTTTCTTTCTATCACTGATGTAAGTATAACCCAGCTCATCCATGTAGCCTAAATCTCCAGTGAGGAAGAACCGCTTTCCATTAATCTCGCGCATGACATTCTCGGTTTCTTCGGGCTGCTTCCAATAACCATTGAACACCTGCGGTCCGTGGATGGCAATCTCACCAATCTCACCAATGGGCATCTCCTTTGTTCCAGTATCAATATCAAGAATCTTACAGTCAGTATCAGGCAACGGAAGTCCAATTGATCCAAACTTCCTGAATTTCTTGGTTGTTGGGTTGATATGTGTCGTAGGTGAGGTTTCTGTGAGCCCATACCCTTCAAACACTAACGCCCCTGTTACAGCCTCAAATGCCTTAGCTACTTCCGGCGGTAACGGAGCTGCTCCTGAGCCACAGATGCTGATTTCAGACAAATCATACTTGCCAACATCTGGATGACTAGCGATTCCTGCATAAAGCGCAGGTACACAATTGAACACAGTGCATTTTGTCTTCTCAAGTTCTTTCAAGAGGTCTGTCAGTGGCGGTTTTCCGGACCGTGGATCGGGAATTGCCACAAGCTGCCCCGCATACCAAGTCGATGAAAGCATGCTGAGTGTCATACCATAGCTGTGGTACCATGGTATGGCTCCGACATAAACCTCATCGCCGTACCTGACACCTCCATCTCTTCCAACATCTTCTTCTTTCATATACACCCACTCAGCTATCTGAAGCACATTTGATGTCAGGTTGTAGTGAGAGAGCTCTGCTCCCTTTGGGGTGCCGGTAGTTCCACCAGTGTAGATTATCACTGCAGTGCTTTTCGGATCGATTTTGACGTCTGGTGGATTTGGTTCATATTGTGTAAGAATGTCCTCATAGAAGATTGTCTTGTCCTCTTCATAGTACGGACTCTTCGGCACCTTCCCAAGGAGTCCCCCAATGAGCGCTGTTGCTTTTGAGAGGAACGGTTTGACACTACATACAATCAAAGTATGGACCTGAGTACCTTTGATGGCCTCGTATGCAGTTGGTGTGAAAGTTGGATGATCAAGAGCAAAGACAACCTTCGATTCAGTGTCATTCAACTGAAAGTTCAATTCATTTGCTTTGTACATCGGATTGCAAGTCACAACTTTCGCTCCTGTCCTCAGAATCCCGAAATAAATCGCTGGAAAATGGGGTACATTGGGGAGGAAAATCGCGACACTATCCCCCTCCTTGATACCTTTGCTTACTAAGAAGTTAGCCACTCTGTCTGAATGATCCTTTACCTCTCTGAAGCTCTGTGTCTTTCCCATGAAAACAGTATATGGAAGGTCTCCACTCTTCTCTGCTGCTCTGTCAAGCATAGCGAACAACGGCTCTTCTGGATAATCTATTGTTTTAGGTGCGGTTTCAGGCCAGGCCTCTTTATTTTGCCAATATAGCTCATCCATCTCTCTCAACTCTCAATAATATAATCGAAATCAGTACGATAACTTAGCTGTCCAGTATAGCTTCGCTTACTGATATTTGTTGAGGATGCTTTTGAAAGATGACAAATTGAATCAAAAAGAAAGAAGTTGGGGAGGGCAAATCCCATCCCCAAATCCTAATAGTCTTATTTCTTTGCTAGCTCTGCCTCACGCAGCTCTCTTCTGAGGACTTTCCCAACCTGTGTCATGGGCAGTGACTCGACAAACACAACCTCTTTTGGTCGCTTGTAACCCGCCATCTTTTCTTTCGCCCATGCGATGAATTCTTCCTCAATGGCTGTTTCACCTTCTTTGAGGACGATGTACGCTTTGACGTATTCGTTTGATGGGTCGTCTTCCCTTGGTAGACCAATGACTGCAGCCATCGCTACCTTTGGATGTTCAAAGAAGATGTCCTCAATCTCTCTTGGGTATGCCTTCAGACCGCCAACATTGATCATGTCTTTCTTACGATCTGAAATTACGAAGAAACCATCCTCATCTATGTGACCAATGTCACCTGTGAGGAAGTAACGCCTGCCATTGATGGTCCTCATTACTTCAGCCGTTTCTTCAGGTTTGTTCCAATAACCTGCCATCACCTGGGGCCCACTAATCGCAATCTCACCAGTTTCTCCCTGCTTTAGTTCCTTCTTACCGGTGTCAATGTCCACTATTGTAGCATAGGTATCTGGGAGCGGAACTCCTATTGAGCCAAACTTACGCAAAGACTTGAGCGCAGGATTAGCATGGGTTAAGGGTGATGTTTCAGTCAGACCATACCCCTCGAAGAGTGTAGCTCCACTCACATCCTCGAATCTTTTGCAAAGTTCTGGAGGTAATGGTGCAGCTCCAGAACCGCATGCTTTGAGACTTGTGAGGTCATACTTGCCAACATCTGGATTATTTACCATTCCAGCATATATCGCGGGGACACTGTGAAGAATTGATCCCTTGTATTTCTGAATGTCTGCCAGTAGCTCACTCATTGGAGGCTTTCCCGCTCTTGGATCAGGTACGCACACCAGAGAGCTTCCCATAACATAGGATGCAATCATTGTAAGTGTCAGACCGTAGCTGTGATACCATGGTAAGGCTCCCACAAACACCTCTTCTCCTGGCTTCAGCTTTTCCGGGATTCCTCCACCCTTGGGCTCTAGCTGTACCCACTCATCGAATTGCATTACATTACTGTAGAGATTGCTGTGAGTGAGCATTGCCCCCTTAGGGGTGCCAGTTGTACCCCCTGTATAAAGAATGAGTGCAAGATCCTCCTTTGGTGTGATTGACACATCAGGAGCCTTGGGGTCATATTGTTCAACGATATCATCATAGAAATCTGTGAATTCTTTGTAATAATCACCCTTTGGAATCTTCCCTAGAAGTCCTCCAAGAACAGCTTTCACTTTTGGCAAGAATCTCTTGATACTACAAATCACGTGGACCTTCACATCAGTACCCTCTATGGCTTCATAGGAGGTTGGTGTGAATGATGGATGATCAAAGACGAATACAGCCTTTGCTCCCGAGTCCTTCAGTTGGAAATTCAGTTCATTCGCTTTATACGATGGATTGCATGTTACTGCGGTTGCTCCACTCTTCAAAATGCCAAAGAAGATTGGTGGGTAGTGAGGTGTATTTGGCAGAAATATTGCTACCTTATCCCCTTTCCCAATACCCTTACTCGATAGGAAATTAGCAATCCTATCAGCGTGATCTTTTACTTCAGCAAAAGAATGCGATATCCCATCAAAAATCGTTGAGGGTGATTCTGGATGCTCAGTAGCCATCTTATCGAGTATCGAAAAGAGAGGCGCTTCAGGATAGTCCAGTGACTTCTTGACAGTTTCTGGCCATCTCGATTTATGCCATAACATTTCTTCCATATTGTTCGTTCTCCATATCTCTCGTCCTTAATCTTTAGTCAGAATTTTGAC
>JBHLOX010000031.1:0-22211 GCA_048940045.1 Promethearchaeota archaeon | reverse complement strand
TGTGGACGTACGTCCTGAAAAAGGATTGGGAGCCCGTCAGAGGGGCTCAATACTCTAATAGACTTCTCTAGGACTCTCTCTGAGGCGATCAGGAAGCTGACCACCCTCACCCAAGACCTCAAGCTCGTGGTCTCGGCCGTATCGACCACCATCATTACAGAGAAAGCCCGTCTTTGTAATACCCCTGGCCTGACGCTCAGCGGCACGACGAGTTATCATTGTTTTTCCGGAGGGAACTGTCATGATTAGCTTCTTCTGGGCTTCATCAATCACCAGTAAGATAGTATCGTCACTGGCGTTTCTTGTGGTCTCGAAAAATTGAGAAGTTGACTCATTAAACTCGAGGTAGACTGGCATTCGGAATCAAAGCCTCCAACTGGCTACTTTAACTAGAATGGTTTCTAGGCGTTTATTAATGAATCTAGCGCGAGTCCCTTTTATCATCAAGACCTCTAGGAGAGTATCAGAGAAGATGAGCTGTTCCGCAATGTGCACAGACGACCGCATCCTCGAACTCACCGGGTAGGGGAAGTGGTGCGCCACAATTCTGACATTTAAGATCTCGAATCTCAGACCTCTTCTCAGCAGGGATGTCTAGTTTGAATACCTTTTCAGCAACATCTTGAATGGTCTTTCCGATTTTCTGTGCAGCTTTTGCAATTGAACTCCGCTCTGGATCAGTCAGCGATCCAAGTCCAACTGCTTTGAAGAAGTTGTCTATCGCTTTCCCAATCTTTCCAAAGACAGAGCCGGCTTTCCAAGACATGACTTCAGGAACCTGCAACTCAAGGAGCTCGCTGTCAGGATGTCCAGGGATCTCGTATCCTTTTTTCCAATCTGTCCGTTCTGGTCGTGTTGATGATAGAGCGTGACCGCAACTAGGACAAAACATCTGCCATTCCTTCCCGAAAAAGCCCTTTCTTTTCTTCCTCTCTCCTATATTATACCAGCATCTCTTGTGTGCTAGCTTGCTGCAATTCGGACAGGAAAATAGGTAGTAAGTGTCTGGTTTTACTTTGGAGGTTCCACCTGTGTGAATCTTCAGATATGCCAAATCGTTAGGTGCATTATTGAGAAGATATTTTCCACAGATGAAGCAAGTTCTTCCATCCAATTTATACATTTTATCGGGAGTGATTCTCAATGTGATTGAACCTCAGGCAGTTTCTGTTCACGAGGCAATATGAACCTTACAGATTGAGCGTATTTCTAGCTACATGATATTGATTGGGGTATGGTTCCTATGAGGTTTTGAGGCGGGTGTACACATAGGGATATGCATTTCAAATATGATACTGAGATATATTAGTAAACTCGAAAAGAAAACAATGGCGGGTACGTACCATGTTCGAATATGTCCAAGAGAGAGAGGTTGGTAAACGAGTAGAATCCAGAACAATGGTGTATGTAATAACCGTCGGGGAATGCGATGGGTTCGACTCTCATACACTCACTGAACGTGGTAAGAACCAACTCTTTGAGATGGCAAGATCTCGAGTGGCAACAGGAGTGAGGACTCTGTATTCTGCCTCAGACAAACTTGCAGCACAGTCATCAGAAATCTTAGCCAAGGAATTTGAATCAAAGGTCACAAGAATGAACTGCTTGAACTCGGTAGCGCTTGGTGATGTTTCAGATGAAATAACAATGCGGATGTGGCAAGATGATGAATTCGTTCCAGATAGTGGTGAATCATTTGCTGAAGCTCGTGAGCGTTTCGGGACCTGTATGGGGGGAATTGTAGCGAAACATCAGGATGATGTGGTAGCGGTTGTCGTTGAACCACTAATGGCTGTTCTTTTTCATTCTCATGTGACTGCTTCTCCACTGGACATCAGTGAATGGCATTCTGCAGGCTATGCAGCTTGTGCATCCTACGAATATTCCAGGGGATGGAGTTTAGTTATGCCTCTAGATAATAGCTATCTCAGCGAGCCGACAACTGTTGGTGACACTCTTCCAGATAGGTAATGTAGATTTGTTTTGAATAAAAAGGGAGGAGAACCGGACTAGTAGTCCGGTCTTCCAGAATATACTATCTTCGTCGATAGAACATACAGACGATAACCACTATGGCGACGACACCGCCAACTAACAGATAGAGAGCGAATGGATTACCATCACCAGTTGGTATCGGACCAGTGGTCTGGTGAGCACTTGTGTATGCAACGAACACTGGGTCACAGATGATCTCATATCCACCCCAATGCTCATAGCCCGAAGTCATGAAGAGCATAGATGCGTCGACTGTCCAATCAGTCACCGTCTGTCCGGAGGTGGATTGATACATAGCACTAAAAGCACCGATCGGAACCGTTGAAGAACCAGAACGATATACATTGGCATAGTTATCATAGCCCCATGTATAGGGGAGGTCCCCCATCGTCACCTGAGCAAATGGATTATTTGCATGACCAAACTCATAGTACTCTGCACCGATGCTCTCAGCATTAGTATCTGTCAGAGGGCGTTCGTCGGCAGTACGTTCCGTACGACCAGTTGTTCCAAGGACTCCGAAGAAGTTCACAGCAAGACTACGGTCAGTCAGAACACTCTGGTCAAACGAATCTAAGGTGAAATCACCTATTTTCTGATCGACCTTGAAGGATACTGCATGATTCCACTTTGTAGCATCAAGAGGATCATATGTGACAAGATCTACATTGAACGATATGTCAAACGCCATCTCATCAACCGTAGCATGCGAGATTGCATAATCGAAATCATTCTGGTTTAAATCAAGAGAACCCTCATAGGATTCTCGGAAAGCCCATGGACCTCGAACACCGCGAGTGTGCTCAATCTGTAGTGGATAGATTGTCACATCCACATCAAAGATTGATACTCCGAATGCCACTTCCGTGTCAGGAGATACTGTCACTGCTCCAGACCCATTCGTGGCACCGAATGGTTGTCGGAATTCGATTGATCCAACTGTGTCAATTAGTATGAGATGCGTGACCTCGTCTGTAACCAGCTGACCTTCTTCAAAGTAGAAATCAGGTGCCCTTGGAGATGCTCCTAGTGGATCATCATTGAAGATTAGTAGACCAGCATACTGGGCTCTGAAGTGAGCAGCCAAGCGACTACTCTCTGAAACCGCTACCATGAATGCTTGATGGGTTCCCCAGAAGAACCAAGTGTTGGTCCAAGTATTACTGTCGAGCCCAGTTATTTCGCTGAGATCAATAGTTCGATTCTCGGTCATCCAAGCAACATACTTGTATTCAGGTCTGGCAATATCATCAATCTTGTCAGCCCAAAGTTCACCTCGAATGAGATCGAGCTCACCTTGGCTCACTGGTGTCATATCGGTGTGATACCAATAGAAAGTCTCATTGGCTTCAAACTCCATTTCAAACTCCAGTTTCCCCATCCAGTTGGCCGAGAAGAATTCATCACCATCACGTCCAGGCGTTGGCTCAAATGCTACGATAACCTCCATCTTGTCGATGGAAGTGTTACCCCAATCATGCCAATATCCTGTCCGTTTGATGAAGTATTGGTCATCGGTTGTGAACACATTACCATCAAGATCAATTGCACCGTCAGAGGTGACTACCCATCTCTGTGGTTCAAAGAAGTCTACTTCACCAAGGATAAAGTGAGCCGGACTCCAGATGATGCTGGTAATTTCATCGTTGAATGTTTCAGTGTTATTGCCAGGCTCAGGTCCTGCGGGATAAAGAGTCCAGTTGTTCTGGCCAGCAAGTGAAACATTCATCTGCCACCAACCAAAACCACCTGAATAAAGGTGTGCTGAGTCAACAACCATTGATGGTGCATCAGCTGTAAATTCAAGTCCAATTTCAAGAATGGATTCAGTTGGTCCAATGACCCAGCTCCAGTCATGAATAATGACTAGACCTACATCTAGATCTTCCTCAAGTCCTGCCCATGTCCCATCTAGATTGTGGACCCATTTTGTGACTGTTGAAACCGACCAGACATTATTCAATCTGAAGTCAACAACGAGGAAATGTCTAGTTTCATGACGCCAGTAATGCGTTGCGTTTGATTCAATGCCTCCTGTTTCAAGCCACAATGTGAGGTTGTGCCGGTTGACGTGGAAGTACATGCCCGCTATGTCAATCTCTAATGCTTCGTCAACTGCTACATTGTTCTGATTGAGTTCAACATATGATGTACCATTCACTATGCTCTCAGGGGCATAGATGTTTAGGGTTAGATTGAGAATGTCTCCTTGAAGTGCTCTATCTGCTATAACTCCATCTTTCGTTAAGAAAGCCTCAATGAACTCCTTGTGATAGACGAGACTCACGGTATTGTGTTTCGTAATATCAGGATGAGCTTCAAGTCTTTTAAGATCTTGATTGAAGACGAACCAGAAGAAAGGTTGTGCCTTAATCTCTCCTCCAACAAGAAAATCATCTGTGTCAAGATCGAGTTTATCAGTAAATGAACCAGTCCATGTTATCTTTGCTCCGCC
This sequence comes from Promethearchaeota archaeon, assembly GCA_048940045.1. Classification (GTDB taxonomy): domain Archaea; phylum Asgardarchaeota; class Thorarchaeia; order Thorarchaeales; family Thorarchaeaceae; genus SMTZ1-45. Next base: position 17,761 of record JBHLOX010000031.1, on the reverse strand, counting down.
ATTCTCAATTGTCACTCCATTTAGTGAATAGTATTTTGAAACATCAATTGAGGCATTGATGAGATAATCAAAATCGACAACCTGCATTAGGATGTCCCTATTCCAGTTCCAAGTAACATTATCGAGATAGCCTACAACAGGGAATGCATCTGTACCATTGAAGATGAAGAATAATATTAGCGGCATCTCTGTAAAGGACGAAAAGTCAGGATGCTCCTGGAAGAGGTTATTGGGCATAGACCAGCTGTAGTTTCTGGTATCTTCACCGAAGGAGAAAGCAAAAGGAATTACAGCTGCTCCTAGTGCTTCATTTGCTTCAATACTGAAGGTAAATTCATCACCTACATCAACATAGTGAATTATGTTTCCAACAGAATCCGTGACCTCAGCATAGTAATAGTTAGGCAACTCATACACATGACTAGCGACATCAATCCCGAGACCGATTGGAGGGACGGCAAATCCCCCAGCATTGACAGCAGCCAACCATGAGGGTGTCGCAGGACGACCCAATGTGTCTATTGCCTGCATTCCAGTCCAGAATATCCGCCGTACAATTCGAGTTGTGAACCTGAATGCAAAGGTCACCTCAAATCTGTCCAATGCAACCGTGTATTCGCAATTGGCGGTATCGAGTGTGATAAAGTCAGAGGACACTGGAACTTCAGCCGCAGCAACAGCATGAAAGTTTAGTTTGTTCCATGTGTCAGCGGTGATGTTGTACTCTAAAACAAAGAAAGTCCCGCTTTCTCCTTCTTCACCAGTAGATCCCCAGAATTGAACTACATCGAGAGCAATACCCTCACCAAGGAATGACTTGGGAATTGTGATATCAACAAGGAGGCCCGTATTAGGTTCAACCCTGTAGTAGTTTTCAGTAATGGAAGTTCCATTGTCTGCATAACTAATATCCACCGATGGTTGCGGACCAAAAATCCACTGAGAGTGCTCCTCAGTATGCTCGAACGTGTCCTGTTCGTCTGTGACATCCCAGGCAACGTATAGAAATGGCTCTCCAGAAGATTGAGCACTTACGAAACTGGCTGTGGCTGTAAAGCTCAACAATAGAAGAGCCGCAATGAATATTGTGTGTGTTTTTTTCATTTCTTACACCTCACCAAAAACCTAGCGTGCCGCATTTCCTCTGAGAGATATAAGAGTCAGATGCGGGTTTCTGATTTGTTGGCGCGATCATCAAAGGTTCTTTCCTAGTAACCTCTGATGGAAAAACCGACGAACTGCAAATACATACCTACGAAATTGCATATAATGTATTATGGATGAATCATCTATAGCTCATCGAAGTAGACTCGAAGCAGTTCAGCCACACTTCTGGCTCGTGAAACTGTACCACGATCTCTGTGTGGTTTGGAACCATCGAACATTCCAGAAACGGTCCCCAAACAACCCCTTCGAACTGCATTAAGCACAGGACGGAATATGCTCTTCTCAGCCCGGGCTTGGTTGGCCTCAGTCCGACCATTTACATTGAGCCAGGCAGTGATGTATGGACCAATAAGCCAGGGATGGACAGTGCCTTGGTGTGTGGCGGCCGCCCTACTCTTAGGACCACCTGTATACGCTCGTGCATATCGCTTGTCGGAGGGGGAAAGCGTACGAAGACCGAAAGGCGTTAGTAACTCTTTTGTGACTGTCTTTAGAACAGAGTTAGCTTGAATATCTTCAAGAAGGGGATACGGGAGACTGATAGCAAAGATCTGGTTTGGCCTGATGGAATCATCCTTCACCACATCAGTAACTACATCATAGAGATATCCCAGTTCTTCATCCCAGAATGTCTGTTGAAATGCCTCCTTAATCCACGAGGCAACTGCTCTGAACTCGTAGGGGTCTCGACCAACAAGGTCACACATATCACCCATTGCCATGAGGCAGTTGTACCAGAGGGCATTTACTTCAACGCACTTGCCTATCCGCGGAGTAGCCGTCCAGTCACCAATTCGTTCGTTCATCCAAGAAACCTCAAACCCCTCAATTCCGGATATAATGAGACCATCATGATCCTCATGAATGTTGAACTTTGTACCAATCCGATATGCAGCGATAATTGACTCCATTGTATCCCATATGATTCCTCGCAGAAACTCAACATCATTTGTTGCTTCAATATATTTGTGACAAGCCATTATGAACCACAATGATGCATCAACCGAATCATACTCTGGTTGTATTCCTCTATCAGGAAAATCATTGGGTACTAGTCCATATCTTGAATGTCTCGCATAATTAGTGAGAATTGCTCGAGCATCTTGGAACCTCCCAATGGACATAGTCAGACCGGGTAAAGATATGAGAGCATCCAAGCCAATGTCAGCTAATTCATGATACCCAGCAATTACCGAGCGCATCTTCGTGGATGCTCGATCAACAATGAATGTGTCAGCGTCTAGAATGAGCCACTCTATATCTTCATCCCTTTCCTTTTGAGCTATGGCATAAGCTCGGTCATTCAATATTTTCCTACGTCGAAGCTCTTCGAACCGCAGTTTTGCAAAATCCTTTCTTTCTGCCTTGGCTAAGGAGCCCAAATTTCTCATGAGCGCCTTTTGATGGGGGCCCACAGCGAAAAGAAATGACAAGAAATGCTCCCCAGGTTCGAGAACAGTGTGGAACACACCGGGGATTGTCATCTCTTCCTCGTGGGGAAGTCCCATTGCTTTGTCCTTTCTGTAAATCTGTGGTTTCGACACCTTGATCTCACTAGGCATGAATTCTGCATCAGGAGTATAGGCGTACATCCATGGACTGTTTGGACGGTCATCAAATGACAAGTACGAGTGATCGTCAATAACTTCCATATCAGGAGTGAAATCAAGGTGCGGAGGTCTAGCATGAAGATCTCGACAGGTTTGAACGGGTGTTACTGTGAAAACAGTTTCATCAGTGTTGGTAATTTCATAGTTCACGACAGTAATATTTCGACGGTAAGCCATGAACACAGTCTTCTCGAGTTCAACACATCCTGTTTTGTAAACCATCTGGGGTAGGGGGTTCAACTCGAATCGTTGCAGATATCGATAACCCCTATGCGTTACACCACCCTTTGTCTGTTCAGTACTTAGATTGCATTCTCCCTCCTTGTTAACTAGGGCTTCATCAAGTCTAGACAATGTCAGCCATCTATCTACTGGAGGATTTAAAGAGGAAACTAGTAGACCGTGGTACCCACGCACATTGAGACCCACAATAGTGGAAGATGTATACCCGCCTAGACCATTAGCATACAACCACTCGAATGTGACTGCTCTATTCAGACGAAGGTCTGCATCTTCCAAGGTAATCAAAGTGGGATTCCATCCAGTTTCTGAACGCAAGCTGGTATCGAAAAATGCACACTTTAAGGGTTGTGTCACGTTTGTTACCTAGAACAGTCATTATCATAAGGAGGACATTATTCCGAATTCTTTATTTCAGGAGTAATATAGGATGACAAATCACGACTATGGACAGTCACCAGAAGCTGAGTCTATAGTCGACACTACTCCAATTGAAAAGCAACGATTTGGATTGAGTGGCAATCTCCAACGACTTGCACTTGTAACAGGGATTGCACAATTTGGGATGAGTGTGTGGGCATGGCAATTTGGCATCTTTCTTCAAGCCAACTTGAATCAGCTGTGGCAAATTGGTATCACTTTCTCTATTGGTACATTTGCGATGATACTAGGTTATGCAATTTCAGGTACACTAGCAGACTACATCGGGAGAAAGAATGTAATGACAGTGGCTTTCATTCCGATGTTTTCAGGACTTCTCGCTCTTCGATTCTTTCCGGTCTGGCCTTTAGTCCCTATTGAATATGCCACAATTCAGGTTGGGTGGGCGTTCATCCTCATTATGACAAGTGCCATGCCAGCGGATGAAATCGCTCGAACTAGTGGAGTGAACGCTGCGCGGACATTCAATATGGTTGTCCTACCAGCATTCCTCATTGACGGTACAAGTCCAATAATTGCTGGTTTTCTTTTGAATGTTGGTTATGTAGCCGGTGATCTTCATCTTCTTGCCGCTGTAGGAGCCATCGCTGCAATGGTAGCTACTCGTTTTGGGGTAAGAGAATCCCTTGGTCAAGATGTAATTGATAAGGCGAAATCAGGCTCAATGATAACCCTGCGAGGTTTGGGACGTAACTTCTGGATTTTCGTGTCAGGAATGTTGGGGTTTGGCTTTGTCATGGCTTTTGCATTCCCTTACCTTGGAAATCTAGTTGTGAATGAGTGGGGAGTAAGTGAACCATTGTATGCAATTGCATGGGGTGGATGGTCATTCACATGTGCGATCTCAATGTATGGAGTCGGCTCTGCGACAGACAGGAATATCAGGTTCGCTTTGATAGTTGGTTTGTTCTCGACTGCATTTGTTGTAGGTCTCTATTCGTATGGCCATACATTAGTGGATCTGTTGATTGTGAACATTCTATTGGCAATGCCAATAGTAATCTGGAGCGGAGCAGAGAAGACACTCGCCGTCAATGGTGTCAGTAATGAAATGAAAGGGCGTGCTCTTGGAACCTATCAGTTCTTGATGGCATCGACAAGATTGGTGGGTCAATTTATGGGAGCTCTACTCTGGGATTACTTCGGTAGTCTGAGAATAGTATTCGGAATTGCCAGTATGACAGGAATGATTCTGGTGATTTGGGTAACATATACCCTTATGACACTGAAGCTTGAATATAGAGGAGAAGTACAAACACTCACTGGTACCGAGTAATCTTCTTATCTTCGTTCAAGACATTAAGGAAATTGAACGGGGCTCTGAGGGAGTACTATGGATGACGATGATTCTTCACTCATTGGTCGTCGATTGAAACAGACAGGGGACCTGTTGTTAGGCGGAGCCCAGAAGCAAGTTGGAGATTATCGTTCAAAGTTTGAAGGATTAAAGGGAACATATGATGATTTTCTCTCAAAGTTAATTGTTTCCTACTCAGGATCGAGGTTTGATACTTCCTTTGTCGATAAGTTCTTTGGAAAGCGGAAATTGACATTCGCTGGAATCGATGGTACTGTCTTGAAGTATGATGTTTTCGATCTTGTGGTTTTTTTCGCAGGAGCATATAGTGCACATGGTGAAATTGAAATCGCGAATACAGGAGAAGGAAAAATCTCTTACGATGAGAAATATCTTGAGCGAGGAGTTGGAGTTTCCAGTGTTCTGCCTGTCTACATCAATGAAGTGCCACTGATTGATCAGACACTTCTGATAAGAGGGGATGATGGACAAGTCGATGATTCAATCACATTCACTGATGCATGGGTTGTAGATAATTCAGCATTTGCAGACTTTCTGATGGGATTAGCAGAGTTTTACCTTGGATACCAATTAGTGAGCTCAGAGAATCCTGTTGATATTCTTCTATTGGATAGAATCTTCTCATCAGAGATAGCATCATTCTATGCTGAAACATCAGACTTTAGACTAAGTCTAGATCATGAATGCGGTCTAATTGGGCATAAGATAGATGGTAGTCCTTTCACGAAGACTGAGTGGGTGTACGCGAGAAAGCTATTTGGAAATCTGGAGTTTAATACTCCTCCTGCACGAGGCGAGTTTCTTCTCCCAAGGGTCATTATGGAACTCTCACGAGAGCCCGGTAATGCATTGACTCGCATAGAAATTGCTGAGAGACTTGGATTAACTGCTGAATTCCAGCTATCTCGACTAGACCAGGAACTCGAAAAGGGTATACGAGGATCTGGGGATGCAAAGGGACTCATCACTCGAAAGGAAAAGCACTTTGTCTTGAAACCGCAGTATCGTGATATTAATGATCGCGTCAGGAAACTTGTGGAAGAGATATGCGGGCGTATGTTCTCTTCAGACCCAAAGGTTACATATGAGGAGCGCTTCAAAGTTGGAGGTCGTTGGATTACAACGAATGACCTTGCATTCCTTAGTCTGGCCTCATTGTATATGACAATAGAGAGAAGTTGGGAGAATCGAACCCTTCTCGTTGGAGTTGCTAAGGACACTTCTGCACGAGACCTAAAGAGACAAGTCCTACCTGTCCTAAATCATGTTGGTCGTTTTGATGGCGGCTTTGGGGAAAAGGGGCAGGACACACCTGACACTGATCGAATGATACTACAATGGATATCACTGCATGAACAAGACCGGCTCTTGGTACCTTGGGCGACTGTGGAGTATGACACAGCGTTCAAGACTATTATCCCACACTTTGAAAGAAAACCAGGTCTTGTTTCAGGGGCTCGTCGTAATCAAATCTCTTTGGAGAGGACATTTGCCAAGTCGTATTTTCAATTATGCCAGGCAGCTTCGGATCCCAAGCTGAGGAGCAATGTGTTACTATATGATAGGTTAATCTACCTAGAGTTCGACCAGGGTTCGAGGCAGTTGACTGAACTTCATCATGATTATGAGAATAGACCAGATAGTCCAGAATCAGTGGAAGTTGTGTTCTATGAGGGAATTGACAATCCAGTTCAGTCATTCATCATTCCCCTCTTTAAAGCAATGACAAGTATGAGTATCCCTGAACTATTTGGTCATTTAAAGCCCCTCTACATTGCAGATAAGGTGGCAAAGTATTACTATGGTCAGTTCAAAGGAATGGTTGAGAGCACTGGAGTCTGGTTAATCAATCGTTCTGACTTGAGAGAGTTTCTATTCTATTTGAGCAGTTTTAGAGAACGGAGGTCAAGCATTGAGCAATCAAGGAGAAAGCAATAAGCGGAAATTATTCACGGATTTTGATGGTGCATTTGAGGGAAGACTAGCACGAGTCATTCCAGTGGCAGCTAACTATACCTCTGAGTGGTCTGGTTCTGCTGCGAGATACGACTGTAGGATAAAAATACGATACAACAAGGAACTCATGGCACAGCTCGAAGAAGGAATGCTTCTGGCGGTTAAGAATTTCAGAGGCCAGTCTAAGAAAGCAGCAAAGGAAGGTGTTGAACGATACACTGTGATGGTTATCAGCAAGGTCTGGCCGCTTCATTATGGACTTGGTGGCGTCAGTGATAGTCACTACTTCCCACTTCAGATGGAGATTATTGAACAATCTGTGCCAGACTGGTCAACAGACGATCAAGCAACAATGATGGTACACATGAATGCTGTACCTATCAATTATGATCTTATCATAGATAAGAAAGGCGAGATTGAGTTCAAGAAGGGTTTTTCGTACCCCCTTGTTGGAGAGAGAGCGTATGTCATAGACATGGAAACGGTCGACCTCATCTATAATGCCAAGGTAAAGGAAGCAATGGGATTCGATAAGAAAACATCTACTGAAGATCCCAGAAAAGACCCCCGTGTTGGAGTGTTGCGGATGTTCATGGAGTCGGGACAGGAAGTTCCAATTTATGTTGACCTGACAAAGCTTGTCCGTTACCATTTCGGAGTTTTCAGCTTCACAGGTGGTGGAAAGAGTAATCTTCTCTCGAACCTGTTTAGACGGATTCTCTATCATGAGAAAGATACTAAGCTCGTGATCTTCGACATCAGTTGTGAGTATCCATTCCTTCTCAGCGATGTCTTCATGGACCCTAAAATTCCAAGTGTCATTGTACTTGAGGATGAGGCGAAAACACCTGACCAATTCGCGCGTTCAATTGTTAAACCAAGAGACTTTGAAGAAGATGACAAGGCAAATACCATCCTGAAGAAGATCTATGGAATAAAGGACAAGGTAACATTCTACAATAGACCGTTGACGCAAGTTCCAACATTTGGCAGTATGCTCCAAGAAATGAGAGGACTTCGTACAGAGAGCTCGAACAGACCAACATATGTGCAGGCCATGGATGCAATCATGGATTTTGTAGCTGCATACGTGGAGAAGGTGGGAAAGAGTGAGCACGATGAGATTGATGATACGTTCATAGACCATCTTGACTCAACTGCAAGACAAGCTATGGAAACATTCCAAGTGCATGACAAATCTGCGGTGTATGCATGGGCGACTACAAGACCTACACTCAAGGCTGTCTTGGCACGAGCACAGAAAGCTAAGAGAAGTGGGGTCACTGTAAAAGACTTAATGAAGAAACTTAGTGGACCTGAGAGAGTTGTCTGTATATCGATAGCGGATCCGGACACCTTAAGAGACCTCGTCATCAAACTGACAAGCGCAGCTCTTCGCTATAGAAAGAAGAGCTTTGAGATTAAACCACAGATATTGTTCGTCTTTGATGAAGCACAAGAATTCATACCATCACAAGCTAGTGGTCATCTTGGGCAGTGTAGTGCAGCTGTTGAAAGACTTCTCAGGCAGGGTCGGAAATATGGTCTTGGAGGTGCAATTGCAACACAAAGGATTGCATATCTGAACACGAATATCATGCAACAACTCCACACTTTCTTTGTGGGTACATTACCAAGACCGTATGATAGAACTGTTGTGAGTAGTTCATTTCAAATTGACCTCAGCATTCTTGACAAGACACTCGAGTTTCCCCCAGGATCATGGCTAATGTCGAGCTATATAGCAACGGGACTTGATAGTGTTCCTGTGTTTGTGAAGGCTGATAACTCGGAGGACGTCCTGAGAAAACATATCGAATCAATCTCAGCTCAAAACAAGGATGTCAAGCAAACCAAACTGGCATGACATCATTTTGTTTCGGTCATTCTTAATATCTGGTCGACATCCTTAGTTTCAGCTAGTTCTCCAAGTAGATGTCCAGCTCTTCTTGCCTTTGTAGAAAGATATTCACGGCTGAATTCTGTGGGTATTGTGATGAGAGGAAGTCGCTCAACTATTTTGATTCCTACATCAGTTAACTGTCTGATCTTCTCCGGATTGTTTGTGAGTAGTTTAATGGATTTCACCTGTAGGTTATTGAGGATATTCGCCGCTATGCCATAATCTCGCTCATCAGGTTTGTATCCAAGGTGAATATTTGCATCGATTGTATCAAGACCTTGATCCTGCAAAGCATACGCCTTGATCTTCTCGGTGAGGCCAATGTTCCTTCCCTCCTGTCGGAGGTAAAGAAGAACACCCTCTCCATACTCCTCGATTATCTTGAGTGACTCCAGAAGTTGATCCCGACAGTCACAGCGCTGACTACCCATAACATCTCCTGTCAGACATTCAGAATGAACTCGAGAAACGACACCCTCCTTCCCTATAATGTCACCTCGGATGATGGCAGTGTGTTCTTTGCCATCACACGGACTGACAAATCCTGCAATCTGAAAATCTCCAAACCTGCTTGGAAGGTCAGCTATTGCCACCAGTTGAACACAACACTCATCTGTGACACGAACCTGTTTTTCACTTTCTGAGATCAATGTGTCAATTTGGTCTTTTGAGAGTTTCATTCCAATCAAAGCCAGACCAAAGTATTTGCTTGATATACCTTTGTGAAGAGCGAATTTCGACAGTTCTAAATATCACCATAATCCCACCAAACGAAATCATTTCATGAGGTTTTCAGATGACCAGAGACCATAGTGCTGTAGTAGAGAAGAGCCAAGAATGGCTGAAAGAGAACATCAAACGTTATGCATTCAAGAAGCTTGAGAGAGAGATTATACAGACAGGAGCCTGTGTAGAGTGTGGCTCTTGTGTTGCAGGTTGCCCAGTTGATGCACTAACTGGGGAGCGTGTTAACAATAAGTATGTGCCTACTCTGACGGGCAAGTGTAATGCTTGCGGGATATGCTATGCAATGTGCCCAAGAACTTCGATTCTTCAGGATGACATTATTGGGAAATTCTCTAGTGTATGGAAAGTACGGTCTCTGAGCGACCACAAACGTCAGGATGGTGGTGCGGTGACTACAATCCTCGGATATATGCTTGAGAATAATGAGATTGAAGCAGCTGTCGTTGCAGGTCACTCAGACAAATTGCCGTGGTTACCAGGGGCAAAAAAGGTCACAACTAAAGATGAGCTTCTTACTTCAGGAGGGACTATCTACACTCATGCTCAGGTCATCGAAACGATGCATAACTGCTTCAAGGAGAATCTCTCTTCAGTGGGAGTAGTAGGAACTGCTTGTAACATCGATGCAATTCAGAGAATGCAGGAACACCAGGGAAGTTATCTCAACCTTGATTCGGAGACCGAAGTGTTCAAAGTGAGTCTCTTTTGTATGGAGTCCTTTGACTATGATGGACTAGTGGGATTCCTAAAGAGTGAAGGTATTGACATAGGTAAGGTAGAGCGATTTTCCATCACTAAGGGGAACTTCATTGTGACCATTGGTGGTGAGGAAAAGAGCTGGCCAGTCAAGGACCTAGATGCTTTTACCGCCTCGTCATGTGCTTACTGCACTGATTTGACAGGGATGAACTCAGACCTTTCATGTGGGAATATCGGATCTGATGATGGATGGACCACCGTTCTGGTGAGAAGCAAGAGAGGCGAGAAGGTTCTCAAAGCTCTGATAAAAGAGAAACTCGTTGAAGCTGAGGAGATTGATGACAAGGCTCTACAGGCTGTGATAAACACAGCGAGATCAAAGAAGCATAAGAGGTTCAAGCTAAAACCACCTCATTAGAACATGAGAGGATAACAACGAAGTAGATCTAGCCAATATTAACCAAATCACAGAAATCTCGAAAAATCCAGCTGCAAGGTTTCTTCAAGACAGAATAGAGATTCACAATCAACATATAATCCCAAAAGGCGTCGATGATATGCTGAAGAAAAGCAATATCCTGCTTACTGGTAAGCCCGGGTCAGGAAAGACTACGGCAATCAGGAAAGTAGTGGACCAGCTGAATCCAAACAGTACAGCTGGCTTTTGGTCTAGAGAGATTAGAGAGGAAGGACAACGAGTGGGTTTCGCGATTGAAACATTGTCAGGGAGAGTAGGAACTCTAGCACATGTAAATCGAAAGAATGGACCGAAAGTAAGCAAGTACAGGGTCAATATTACTGATATCGATTCAATTGTTGTTCCTGAGCTAAAAAAGGCACGTAAATCGGGTCGATTCATCATCATAGACGAGATCGCGAAAATGGAACTCTTTTCGAATAAATTTGCAGATGAAGTCCGTAGGTGTCTAGATACCAAACGAGTCATTGGTACAATCCAAGACCGCAAACTTCCTTTCCTCGATGAGGTCAGAACTCGAACTGATGTTACACTTCTTGAATTGACAATCTCAAATCGTAATCGGATTCCTATGCAGGTTCTAAGACTTCTTGGAACCTAGATGTATTATCTGGTTCTAGTTCTGAAGTATAGTACTAAGATGACCAATAGAGAAAGAGACCCGAAGATAACAACTGCAGCATATAGAAGAGCTGGAACTCTTTCAATTCCCTGACTAGTGATCTCCACGGCTATCCAACCTGTATCGAATACTAAATGAACCGATGAGTTGTCTTGTGCAAGGATCTTGTACCAGACCACAACACCATGGCTGTACTCTCCGAGAGATGCTGTGAATATATTCGCAATCTCAGATTGAACCATATCCTTGGTTTCATTTCCAAAGTCATCAGAATCTGGATCACCAACACCCCATTGAATCTCAATGCTACTGATGTTGTTCAGATCCCACGCATAGGCCTGAATGGTAAGGTTGTTTGTAGTCACAGTAGCAAATGTCTGAAACACAGTCAATGCTGCCACAGTGGGTTCATGTGCATCAGGTGTAACTTCGACCTCAATTAGCGAGTATTCACTCTGATTGAAGAAGTCAGTGTATGTCATGTTATAGAGATAGACTCCGACAGGGAAATCATCAACGGTTAACACATATTCTTCCCCACGCCAAGTGCCATTATCATATCCTTCGCCATTTAGTGTCAGATTGAAGAATTTTGGATTGCTTTCTTCTATAGTCCAATTGATACTATATCCTGTGTACCCTTCCTCATAGGAGAGATCACCTGAGGGGGTGATTATTGGTGCCCGTATGTCACGGTATATTGTGACATTGACTGAGTCATTCGTCATACGGCCATAGATATCATAAAGAGTAAGTGTGACTGTATAATTGCCAAGAAACAGGGTATCAACTGCTAATGAGATATCTTCACCTTCAGGGTCACTAAATGACCAATCGGGTTCTATGACATCCATGAACGTGTGAAACTCGGTTATGTTTCCATATGTAGTATCATTGTAGTGGATCACGCTAGTTATTGAATAGTTCTTTGGATTGCTATCGTATGCATGCCATAGAATTTCATATCCCTCATCTCCGAATTCAAAGGAGATGTCTTCTGGACTCGTGATTGTTGGGTATGTTAGGTCTGGAGAAACGGTGACATTAACATGACTGGTAGCATTATGCCCAAAAGTATCATTCACAAACAGAGAGAACAAATACCATCGTGAAACATTCAATCCATCGATATTGCGTGTGATGTTTATTCCATCCCACGAACCAAATTCTAATACTGATGCATTGTTCACAGGTTCGTTTGATATCATACTAATGTTGTAGAATGAGGGATTTGCCTCCGAGATATTCCAACGTATCTCGTTACCGAAGCTTCCTTCTTCATAGGTGATATTTGAAGTAGGAATATCTATGGAACCTCTGACATAGTATGGCTCAATTATGGGAGCTGTTTCGTCTGGAATTACATGAATAGTAGTGGTTGCAGATGCACTCTCTTCCTGATTGTTAAAGACAGTACAGACCATTGTGAGATCTTTTGGAAGTGTGTCAATGAAGTTGTCTCGATAAAGCCAGACTAGGTAGACAGTGATATCTCTTCCACCCCATATTCCACTATCAAGTACTGATCCATCAACTGTTACGGTGTAGTTCTTTGGGTCAGGATCTGAAGCATCATAGACAAGTGTGTGACCTACTGTTCCATTTTCAAATGTGTAGAAACTAGGTCCAGAGATAGTTGGGGCCGCAAGCTCTATTGTAACTACTGGATTGGTAGATTCTTCAATATTGCTAGTTGTCAATGCAGAAGGCGATAGTATGAGCCAAGCTAATACAAGAGCAATTGCTATGTTGCGGCGATTGATTGAAACCATCTAACTTACTTCCTATGATTGTCTACACTCGTCTAGTTGACCGCTCGAACCACTTGGCGCGGTTTTATACCCTTCGGTGTTTGACATCTAACAATTAAGACAAGATATGCATCTATATGGCATAGGCTGATAAGCCGTAATGTTAATCAGGACCAGAGCAGCTCTGTCTAAAACGGGACTAGCAAGACATCGGGGAAGCAAAAAGTGCCAAAGGCAATCCACTCGATATGGTGGGATGACGTGCTCGGTCCTTCCGTCGGCCGGTCATATCCCGAAACAGATTCTCTTACAGGCGAAGAGGCTTTAATCGTCTTTATGGGACACGGAGTGAACAGAGAGGCTGAAGTGGGGTATTCAAAGATACCTCGAGGATTAGTTATTTCTTACATGAAACCGCCCAACTGCATAGCTATTCATCTAGACGAAAAGGACAACCCCCCTACAATTGAAAGGAATCTTCTCCGACTTGTGCAATATATTGATTTCAACAGCAACGAGTGGGATAGCGAGCTTCAACGAGCATTTGAATTGCTCAATGAATTGATTGATGAAACAAGTGGAGCAGAGCTCCTTACTAACCCTGGTGTTAAGAAACTTGTTGAAGACATGTCCAACAAACGGGTGTCTGCAATCACTCCAAAACATGTTCTTCGAGCTTCAGTCAGGTATCCAACTGCTCATGACTATCTCGGTTCTGATGATGCTGAAGTTGTTAGAATGCTGAAAGATCTTGAGGATGAGAATATTCTCGAATCACGTACATACGGACGCCGTGTGGAATGCAGACAGTGTGGTGATTCAGACATCACCATTGAGCTTCGATGTCCTAATTGTGATTCTAATGATATCCACAAAGTCTACACTCTGTTCTGTCCAAAGTGCAGCAATCAGTTTCATGCAGTACTAGCTGATGATATTGCAGAAATCACCTGTTTGAATTGCAAAGAGCCAGTGAAGGTTGGAGAACTAGCTATCCTTGATGTTGAACCACTCTGCAACAAATGTGGGACTGCATCCAGTGACCCAAGAATTGTTTTTCGGTGCGCCACTTGTAGCAAGCACTTACGAGGACCGGATCTTCTCGCAGGAACTGGCTTAGCATACTATCTTAAGAAGTAGACCGTAACAGTTTTGTCGAGCGTTGTTTTGCGTTTCAGAGGAGAATGTTGACAAAATGTCAGTAACAACAATCAATGTAGGTGTCATCAAACTTGGTGCAATTGCATCAGCACCTCTTCTCGATCTCATATTTGATGAACGTGCAGAACGGGATGATATCAATGTTCGAGCGTTCACCAGTGGTGCTAAGATGGATGAGAATTCAAGTGCTGGACCTGCTGAATCGGTTATTGCATGGTCACCGCACCTTGTTTTAGTTGTAAGTCCGAATGCAGCTTTACCCGGACCAACAAAGGTGAGAGAGATGCTTGCTGAGGCAAAGCTTCCAACCATCTCAATCTCGGATGGTCCTGCGGAAAAGGCGTTCTACAAGAGAGATGAGGAGGGGAAGAAGAAACCTCATGTTCTTGATCGCCAAGGATTCATTGTGATTCCATCGGACTCGATGATTGGTGCTAAGAAAGAGTTTCTTGATCCAACCGAGATGTCCCTGTTCAATGCAGATGCAATCAAGGTCTTGACAATAACAGGTGTAGCAAGGGCAATTCAGAATGAACTGGACAAAGTTGTAGCGGCTTTGCAGGCTGGTGAAACCCCTGAACTGCCGAAGGTCAAACTGACAGCAGAGAAAGCCGTCAAGTGCGGATACTTCAAGAATCCTTATGCTAACGCAAAGGCGATAGCAGCTCTAACGATTGCAGAAGCTGTTGCAGATATAACAGCAAAAGGATGCTTCAAGACAAAAGAGGCTGAAAAATACATACCCCTAGTAGCAGCAGGTCACGAGATGATGAGGGTCGCAGCAACACTAGCTGATGAAGTTCGTGAATTAGAGAAGGCTGGAGATTCCATCGTGAGAAACCCACATGTATCAAAGGGCAAGGTCAAGACAAAGACAGCACTAATGGATAAGCCAAAGTAGTTCGATCTACTTCTTCTTCTTGACTGTCTTCTTAACGACTTTCCGGGCGTCCTTCAGGATCTTATCAGCACGAGCAATACTGAGCCCCTCGACCTTCTGAGCCAGTCTTTGAGCTGACTCACCTGCTAGTTGTGCGGCGGATTCGTACCCCGCCGCACTCAGCTTTTTCTCGAGACTTTCTCCTATACCAGGAACTCTTCGAAGGGGAAGCATTTCTTTGAACTCATCACCCAAGATGTCATCCAACTCGCTATCACTAACATCAGCACCAGCATCGATTATATCAATTTGGCTTCGAATTGATGCAAAATCATCAGCTCGGACAAATGCATCAACTGTCCTTTTCACCTGCCGTTCATCGAAATTAAAATCTAAATCTTCCATTTCGATTTCACGACCAAGTGTTGTAGGTAGGGGTCCTGTCAGGTATAGTGCCCCCAAAGAGAGTAGGATTGCTACCTGACCTCCAATTGAGGGCAACCACACTGGAGCATCGAATGTGATTCCAAACAAAACGATATTGAGTTCTAATCCCCAGAATAGAGCCATGTATCCAAGGAAGAAGAACCAGTAAAGAGAAAGACGTATTCCTTTAGTTTTGACAGGTCCGAGTTCTGGCCAGATTAATAGAAGACACAGTCCAAGTAGGTAGCCTTCAACAAATCGTTCTGATAGTAGTAGAATTAGTAGACTATTGAGTGAATACAATGAAGAACCAAAGATGGTAAGCAGACCCATTAGAAGAATCACAAAACGGAATGCTGTCTTCCGACCAAAGCGATCAGACATGAAACCTGCAAGAAGGATGGAAATCACAAAGGGCACCATTTCGTAGAAACCTATGCCTACGGTTTGACTGAGTGAAGTGAATGAAGGGAACAACGGGTCTGAAGCCAAAACCTGATTCGTGACTGTATACCACAAAAGGTGAGCTCCTAAGATGAATGTCATTGGGATGAAATACTTGAATGAATTTCCTACTACAGTTAGAGAAGCACGCGCAACTCTCCAAGGCCTAAAAGCGGCGGAGATTACAACAGCGCTGATAGTGACTAATGCTGGAAATACAACTGTATTTGTAAATGCCGCAATTATCACCAGACTGTCAAGATATGCAAATATTGTGTACATGATGACTGCAACAGAAAGAAAGACTGCTACCGTTCTCCCACGAAAGCGAACAACGACGCTTTGGTTTACACGGGCAGACCATGCAAGCAACATCAAAGCAAGGCATCCGAAGGTGCATGTCGAAAGTAGAGTTGGGTAAATTTCAGAGAATCCCGAAATGATGTTCATAATGCTGAGGATACCGACAAGACTGGGAATGATGGCTGCAAAGTACATCAAGAGGTCATGTTTTCGAATTCTATCTACGAGCAAGCCTGATAGAGGGAGAGTAAGGGTAGCAGTCAAAGCACCGTAACCTAGAAGCTCATAATGCTCCATCAAGTCCAGTCCAAGATAACCGAATAAATTGCCTGACAACAGACCAGTAATGACATAGATTGAGAATGCCATTGGTATGGCGACCAACATATAGATGACCATTGTTTTCAATGGGAAGTCTCGGTACTCCAGCAAATGCAATCCTCCTTTCACGATGTGCGAGTCATTATCTAGATATGGATGTTTCGAGCTAAGTCGCAATTTGAAATGCGATATCTTAAAGACTATTCAGAATCTGGAAAAAATAGGAGAGAAAATGTTTGGTTGAAAAACTTGGCGTTCATGAGTTCATGGTCCTTACAACTGGCGGGACTCCAATTTTCCATTTTTCTAGAACTGCAACAAGAAAGTTAGATGAATTACTCTCTGGTTTTCTGAGTGCCATCACTAGTTTTGCTACGGAGTTCGGAGAGAAATCAATTCAAAGGTTGTCATTCGAAGGATCAGAGCTGTTGTACGAGCAATTTGGAACAGATTGTCTCTTCATATTTCTAGTTGAGTCCGGGTCGTCTGAAAAGGTCTTACGAGTTGTCTTGAGAGAACTTAGCAAGAGATTTGTATCTAGATATGAGAATGAGCTAAAGATAGACCTCCCCGTACTTGACGTATTCATGGATTTTGAGAAAGATGTTCGTAGTGTGTTCTCTTATTACGAAGACATCTTACTCATAGTTTCAAGTCTAAGTGCATTCGTCATTCCAGAGATGAAGAAAGAGAATCTAGACATAGCAATTAGAAGCGGTGGTTTCTTGGATGAGTTCCATCGAGACCTAGGTAGCTCTGGCAATCGTGTGCTTTCAGCGATTGATGGTCGAACATCAATCTATGACATTGGTAGAAATCTAGGATTATCGGAGAATGAAATTTCAGAGATTGTCGAGTATTTAGCAATTCGGGGATTGCTCAAAATATCCAAGTTATGCCCCTTAATCCGCGAGAAAGATGCACGATTCGATGCATATCTGGATTTGATTGGACTACCAAGCAAGGACTATCAATTACTTGATCGAGCAAAATCTCTTTGCGATGGAGATCGCTCATTGGTAGATGTAAGCGAACGGTTAGGAGTAATTCCAGAGCAGCTTTATGAAGTTCTAGAGAAACTTGGTGACGAAGTTGAATGGAATCTCGTTGAGGTTAGTGGTTTAGCGAACCAATCTAAACTGTAAACATTTTTCGAAATATGTCTGGCAAAGATATTAAGTGGCTTTATGTTTCATTTTGAGCAGTTGCTCTTTTAGGAGGCTTCTTCCTTGGTAAAAGAGATCATCATACTCCGTGAAGGTGGAATTCTGCTTTTCCATTATAGTATTAGCGG